>NZ_JACJFH010000162.1:0-5006 GCF_014164495.1 Pseudoalteromonas sp. SG41-5
AATGGTTCAACGTTTTTACAAACCAGTAAGTCAATTAACATCACAGGCTCTGGGCAAGGCGATTTAATCATTCATAACGCCGGCGGCGAAATTAAACTCGATAGCCAAGGCAACGCCACCATCATCGCTACCAATATACTCACCCTCGACAGCAACATTGTCACCTTTGATGGGCCAGTTGATTACGATATAGAAAGCCCGCAAACAGCCAGTAGCCCAAGTGCCTCAAGTCCTGCGAGTATTAGCCAAATCACCGCGTTTGATTTAAGTGACAATACGCTATCTGCAGGCGCACTCGCTCAGCTTGAACTTGAATACTTCTACGATGATGGCTCTGCCATTGAAGGTGTTGACTACCATATTATTGATAATGATGGTGTTGAACACACCGGCACCCTGGCGAATGGCGTAGCAACCTTGGCTAATTTACCACAAGGTAAAAGCCAAGTGACATTGTCAGCAACCACCCAAGCCGATGAGCAACGCCTTATTCAATTGCGCAAAGAATTCAATCAACACCTTACCTCCATGCTTGATGAAATTCGCAGGCAAGCCGCGATTGGGGATGCCATTTTTGAGCAAGAAGACTTTTTTACCCAATGGATGATTGAAACCGGCGCAAGAGCAACGGGTCTGTATCAAGGCGCTAAATCCCTTGTAACGGGTATCGCTGATTTAGTCGTACTAGGGATTGATATCAATATCAGTGTGTATTCGGCCTGTTTTAGAATGATTGACGCCGTTGCAAGTGGTGATAAAAACGCTGTTAAACAAGAACTTGAAACCATTTTAGCCTTTAGCCAAAAAACGACCAGCGCATTATCACAGGCGTTTGAACTATTACTTGCCTTAATGGACGATGCAGACACCCGCAGTGCATTAGCGCGCTTCCCGTATGACTATATTGAAGCGCATTCCTACGTTGATAAACAACGTTTAACCGGTGTTATGGCGTTTGAGATATTATTAGCGCTGTTAACGGGCGGTGCGGGAGCCGCAGCCTCTGCGGCAAGTAAATCCAAGCATCTCGTCAATGCGAATCGCTCATTAGTCGAGATGGCCGACATACTCAAACGCAAGCAACTTAACAAAACCACCTCGCATACCGTGTCGCCTGAGCAACCTAAATTAATTGAGCACATTGACAAACCCGATGCGACATTACAACCAGGTACCAACCGAGGCGTAACCACGCAGGTGTCAGCCAAAGCCCATGCTGACTATTTATTAGAGAATCTTCCCGATGATATTCGTGGCAACTACCGTGCATACACCAATGCAGACGGTAAAGTTATCATACAGCGCATAGATGGGAGTAAACCACCGAAACTGCGTTATGAAAATGGCGCGTTAGTTACTGTATCTGACCAAATCGATGTGTTTAACACCATTTCACAAAAACTAAAAATTAAACACAGCAACTTAGATTCAGCCGCAAGAAAGCGTTTAAAAACATTAGAAACAGCACGTAATAAAGCCGTTGCACAACGTGACGCTGCATTACTGGCAGGCGACGCTAAAGCATTAACAGATGCACAAAAAGCCATGCGATTGGCCAGTGAAGATTTAGGTGAAGAAGCCGCACGCATTTACGTACAACAAAATTACCCTAACGCCAAACCGTTAAACACCAAATTACCCGGTAACGGCAAACAAGGCGAGTTTGACCAAGTGTATGTCATCGAAGATGGTAAAGTCCTTATCATGGAAGCCAAAGGCGGTAATGCAACATGGGGTAGCAGAATAGCTGGAGAGGAACGTGCACAGCAAGGCTCCGCCAAGTACATGGATTCTGTGATTGATAATTATACCGAGCAGATGAAACGCCTCACAAAAGACCCTCGCTATGGTAAAGTCGGCGAAAAAGCGTTTACTGAGCAGGTTGAAGGCATTGAAGATATGCTGGATGAGTTAAGAATTGCAAAAAGAAAACAGGGTATTGAATATATTGGCATACAACAAAAAGCCAATGACAATGGCTTAATCGAGACCATTGATGTGTCTATTTTTGATATCGGATTTTAAGGAGTTATTTTAGATGATTAAAAGCCATTACAGCTTTGCACAAAGAAGCTATGAAAGAGCAATCAAGTTATATAATAGATTGCAAGAAGATGAAATTACTATGATCCAGAAAAACCCTGGCTACCAAATGTATTTTAGCTTTAAAACAAACCTAATAGACACTTTCCCAATGGAAGCCATTGAAAACCCTAATAGCTACCATGCCTGGCTGTACTTGCTACGCGCATCGCAATTAGGCCTCGGTATTTTTCAAAGTAACGCCAATGATGGTCAAGCCTTTCCATTTTTTTATGACGATGAATACCTAGAGGTGGTTGGCAAGAAAAACCCTGAAAATGCAGAGCATCCTGTTTGGCTACTTGCTTTATATGCCGCGATTATCGTACGCAACCAAGACGCCATAGATTTTTTAACCACCATCGACAATGAGGTGTTTGTAAACTCTAATTACGGCAATCAACTCAAACCGTTTGATTATGCCTTAGCTGATTTACTCAAAGGACTGTTCGCCCCAAGCGCCGACTTAGCGCACCTGCTAGAGCAAGCGTATATCACCTCTAACCCGGATGATTACCCTATTGATGAAGCGTATTTGTATGCCAGTCGTCTCAAGTGGCCGTTGGTCTCTGTTATCGAAGCGATTTTCACCGAAAATGGTGAGCAAGCCTACAACAGCACCATGGAAAAAGCTTTATTACTGCACCAAGAATATTACAGTGATGAAGAGCGCATGTGGAATGACCGTGGCGCCATTTCAATACCACTAACCGCAATGGCTGTTATCGCTAAAGAAGTCAAAGGCTATCAGCTCAGCGTTGAAAATGAGTATATTCCTGATTGGTTAATTAATGTAAACCCACCAAAACCAGAATAAACTGAACGTATTAATAATTACTCGCTCTTTAACAACATGGATGTTGGTAGGCTAGGCGCTAATACAGCCGCTGATTAGTGCCCTGCCTTTCATTTTTGCACAAGTAAATTCGAGTCTACGCATTCGTAGCAGCGGGTTTACCCCACGACATAATTCCCCCGCAGCCCACAACGAATTATTATTTGATGATAAAGCCAATGACAGCAACGAATCGATGGAAGGCGCTATTGCAGTATTCCGGCTCTTTACCCAACGAAAGTAGGCAAAGGTGACCCTGTTCAGTATTTACGTAAAATAAACTGGCAAGACTTAGGCAAACAAGCCGCCAGTGAAGTCAAAGCAATTATTAAAAGCTTTAGAGATACCTTGCAAGATATTTCAACCAGCTGGAAATACGACCTCCTACTGCCAGACTCGGCCATTGACGGCATGCAAGCCATGGTCAAACAACTTGATGAAGTCACCCCGCAAATAGACCAAGGGGTAAGAAACGCAGCGCAAGAAATTGGCAATCGCGTAAATAAAGCCCTCGATGAGTTTGAGCCACCGGCAAGCACGGGTGTAGTGGGCAAACCGAAGAAGACGGTAGCCAATGAATTAGAGCCGCCGAAAGGGAATGATTTAAAGGGGGCTAAGAACAAAGCAAATAAGCAGCTTTCTAATAGCTTATTAATTGAAAAGTATGCCAATGAGTTCTTTACGTTAAAACGCAAAGATTTTAGAGCATGGAAAATAAAGCTTGCAAATGAAGGGTTATCTTCAAACGAAATACAGGATGCTATATATTTCGGCTCTTTAAAAAGTGGTAAAAACATGTGGGGAGACAATTGGAAAAATATTATGAAGAAATATCAGGAACTAAATATCCCGGACCTCCCAATCATGCTCACCATTTAGTAGAGAAGAAAGGAGGTGGTAAATATGGTGTTTCAAATCGGAAAATTCTTGAAGATGTAGGTATTAATCCTTTATTATCTAAGGAGAATTTTGCTTGGGCGCCTCTCATAAAAGGACAGCATGGATTAGAGCCTCAGGCTCAACTAAATGAAATGTTGAATACATCTCGGGGCAATAAAAAAGCGATACTCAAAGTATTAGAGCAATGGGCAACAATATCGAAAGGTAGAACAATATGAATCTTGAACAAGAAAAAAATCAACTTGTCGAAGATCTAAGTAATATTTATAAAGCGCTCTTAAAAAAGTTGATTCACAAGTATAAGGATATAAATTCAATAGCTATTCATTGTGATTCAGGCTTTAGTGCATTTGGCTTTTCTTGGAACTCTAATGATTATTTGGAAAAGAAAAAAGAAAAATTTCCTGAAAGCGATTGGCTAATAATCAAATACTCTGTATCTGAGTGGAATAATATTTTTTACGAATATGAGGCATTTAACGACATTAATGAAAGGATAGAAGAAATATTTGATGACCTTTATGATGAAGATCTAACAGATGAACAGATAACTCAATTTTTTTGCGAGATAATCCATGGAGTACTATTGGAACTTACGAAGGTATTTTTTGATCATCGTGCTCCATTTATTTCATTACAATTTAACGATCCTAGTGATAAAGAGATTGACGTAATGCTAAAAATCAATCAACTATTAACAAATAAGCATCGGAATCTTGAATTTGAAAATTATTTAGAAAAAATAAAGTAATTTAAAAATCCCTCATGAATTAAGGAGCTCTCCCTAATTATGACATTTATAATGCTAAGGACAGCATATGCAACCAGATATTAAAAACGTTCCACAACACCTAGGTCAGTTCCTTTACGAGCAAATAAAAGAGCCGTGGCTTGAAGCCCAACTCATTTTAAATTGCGAAGATAAAGGTTTACTTGAATGCCAAGCTCACTTTAAAAAAGCCGATGACTCTAGTGAACAGCCAATTACCGTGACAGACGAGATAGTCGATTTATTCATCACCCTTTTTGAGAATGCCACTAAACACCAACCAGAAAAATGGACGCGCGCCATTTTTACTATTACACGGCAAGGCCAGTTCAACCTGAACTTTGAGCGTGATAATAATGATGATGACGTTATCACTGCACAGCAAACTTATTAAACAATATTGATTTACCCGCTCTTTAA
>NZ_JACJFH010000163.1:0-4954 GCF_014164495.1 Pseudoalteromonas sp. SG41-5
GATCCACTCAGTCGTACCAATTCATAATTCGAAATTATATCAAGAAAACGCACTACCTACTCTTAATCATCCGGTCCACAGGTCGCTGGTTAGAATCCACTCGGTCGTACCTATCTTTATGACTAATACTCTCAAGTTAGCTCAGTTGATTAGCGCACTACCTACTCTTGATCACCCGGTCCAAAGGTCAGCGGTTCGAATCCACTCAGTCGTACCAATCTTAATCACTAAAATCCTCAATTCGTAAACCTTAGCTCAGTTGATTAGCGCACTACCCACTCTTGATCACCCGGTCCACAGGTCTGTGGTTCGAATCCACTCAGTCGTATCAATTCTGAATAAATAAATTAAAAAATGCCCGCCACGATTTGACTCTACACAGAAGATCAATGATTCAAATATTAAATACCCTGCTCTTTCCTTCGCCATACAAATGCGCTTGATTGCTTATTGAAAATAGTAACATTTTCATATTCATCACTTGCTCTGCCAGCTAAGCCATAGCATACATGCAGTGGTAATAGATGCTCTTCTCGCGGATGACAATAACGTGCATGAGGCGCTTTATGCCAGTTTTGCATCATTAAATTACGCTTTGGTTCAGGCAAGGTGTTATCACTTAAGGTCGATCGTAGCCACTGTTCAAATTCGTGGTTATTGATTTGGCTCTGCTGATTATCCTGCGCGAAAAATGCCTGCATGTTATGAAACGAAAAACCAGAGCCAATAACTAATAAGTTTTCATAATCCAAAGATTGCAACGCTTTACCGATTGCTAAGTGCTGTGCAGCATCTAAGTTATTCACTAGTGATAGTTGAATCGCGGGTATATCGGCTGCTGGGTACATTAATGTTAAAGGCACATACAAACCATGATCGTAACCGCGATGATGATCTAACTTCGCTTCAATACCAGCATGTTGTAACACTTGTTGTACTTTTTCAGCTAACTTGGGCTCTCCCTGACTTGGGTATTGCACTTGATAGGCAGCTGGCGGAAAACCATAATAATCGTAAATCATCCCCGGTGCTGCATTGGCAGTAATAGTCGCTACTGACTCTTCCCAATGAGCGCTAATTAATAAAATGGCACTTGGTTTTTTTAGCGTGCTTGCAAGTGATTTTAAATAAGCAACCAATTGTGTATGGTTTGATTCATTTAACAGTGGCATTGGGCCGCCACCATGAGAGATAAATGCAATGTCTACATTATTCATAGTTACTCCAAACAAGCTCACTTAACATGAGCAAGTAAACCTTGATAGTTAAACTAACGCAAAGCTAAGACGCGGATTTATCCGTAATCCACGTCATTTCATAAAAGTGATTAAACATGCTTGGACTGTAACTGCCTAGACGTTAATTTATTCGCTATAAAGTTATCAATACTAAAACGACCACCACCTTGTAATGTTAGCGCAATCAGTACTACAAACAGTGTCAGTGCATATTCGTAGCCGTTATTTGCCATAAACAAGCCATTGTCTATATGTACTGAAAAAATAGCCACTAGCATGGTAAATGCTGAAATAAGTGCAGCAGGACGCGTCAATAACCCAAGTAATAATGCTAAACCGCCAAAAAATTCAGCACTGCCTGCGAGTAATGCCATTAAATAACCTGGAGTAATACCGATACTCGCCATCCATTGACCTGTTCCTTCCAGACCATAACCACCAAACCAAGCAAACAATTTTTGTGATCCATGTGCAGCTAAAATCAAACCAATTGGCGCGCGAAGTAGTAAAGCGGCAAGTCCTGCATCTGATTTTAGTATCGTGTTTATTAGTTTCATTATTTGTTCCTCTTTAGCAAAGTATTTATTTACGTTTTAATTAGACCCTGTTGGGATAAGTACACTTTACTATCAATGTCATGGCGGAGTAAGATGACAAATAAAGAATGATTAACAACAAAATGTTGTTAATCAATTTAAATATGAGAAAAATTATGGATAGAATTGATGCAATGCGGGCCTTTGTATCTGTGGTGATCGAAGGTAGTTTTAGCAATGCAGCAACAACCTTACAACTTTCACCACAATTGGTTAGTAAGTACGTTTCTAAACTAGAAGAACGCCTTGCTGTACGGTTACTTAATCGCACTACCCGTAAAGTGAGCCTCACTGAAGCTGGCACTCATTATTTTCAGCATGCGCAACAGATATTGTTAAGCATTGATGAAATGGATTCACAATTAGGGGGCTTACAGCAGCACCCAACCGGAACTCTGAGAATAAGTGCTCCGGTGTCGTTCGCGTTAAAACACATGGGTAAATTAGTGACTGAGTTCCAATCACATTACCCTTTTGTTAATGTTGATTTGCAACTGAACGACCGCAAAGTTGACATTGTTGATGAAGGTTATGATGTAGCACTGCGTATTGGTCGACTCAAAAGTTCGTCTTTGATTGCCAAGCAGGTCGCGCCCATTAGATTAATTTTATGTGCCTCACCTGACTACCTTGAAAAACATGGTACTCCTGAAAAACCTGAAGATCTAAAAAACCACCGATACTTGCATTATAGCTATACAGAAATGGATACTAAAGACGAAATATATCAGTGGTTACGGGTAAAAAACACGCAACGTAGTAGCGAGTTTCAAAGTAATAATGGGGATGTATTAGTTGATTGTGCTATCGCCGGTGCAGGGATAGCATTACAGCCTACATTTATCGCCAGTGAAGCCATTAATAGTGGCAAGTTGATCGAAGTTTTACCTCAATTTGCAACGGGAGCTGTTGGTTTATATGTTGTTTATGCCCACCGAAAATTACTACCACATAAAATCAGGTGTTTTATTGATTTTATTAACGGATACTATGGTACGCCGCCATATTGGGACAAAGCAATCGTTTAATCAGTAAAGCCAAACCGCAGTGTAAGCATAATTAAACTGCGTTTTGACTCACCTAAAATTAACGCAAAATCACCAGCGGCAGTTGGGTGTTTTCTATCATTTTTAGGGTATTACTGCCCAAAAAAGCATGTGCTATTTTTGAATGCGAAAAGGCCCCCATCACCAGCATTTCTATTTCATTTTTAGCTTTATATGCCATTAAAGAACTAAAAATATTACCTTCTAAAATACTTGATTTGACTTCAAAACCACTTTCAATAAGCAACGCTTCGGTGCGTTTAAATTTTTCCAACAAATCATGTTTGCCATTTTCTACAGTCACCAAATGACACGTTAAATGATGCAACAAGCCACCAGCAATAATCTGTTTAACCATTTTATCTGCTGTTTCTCGTCCATCATAAGCAAGCATAAAGTTGTTCGGCTCACTAAAGTGACGATTGGCAATTAAAATAGGTGTATGAACATGGCGAATAACCTGCTCAATATGCGACCCAATAGCTTTAAAATTCTGTTCGTGAGTTTTACCGCTTCGGCCAATAACAATCAGTCGCGCTGCATCTTCAAGGTCGCAAATTGCCTCAACAATACCGCTATGGCGCTGCTTACTTTCAATTGACTTACACCCTTGTTGGCTAGCAAATACAATCGCGTGCTCTAACATTTCTTTGCCTATTTGCAATGCTAATTTACTGCGTTGCTCATCCAGTGTCGCCATCTCTGATAATAATGCTGTAGTTGCACCAAAACCAATTATGCCACTTAAGTCGTCAATCACAGCTGCGTTTTGTTTTTCTATGGCATGCAAAAATAGCATCGATTTATTAAGTTTCTTGGCCGCCCAAATCCCCGCCTTACACACATCATCTGTGTAAACTGAGCCATCTATACAAGTAATAATTTTATTCATTGTGTTCTCCTTAATGGCCTGCCATGAGTTTTTCAACTTCTTCAGGGTCATTGTGAACGCCAAATTTGTCAACAATCGTTGCTGTCGCGTCGCTCATACCAATAATCTCGACCTCTGCACCTTCGCGTCTAAATTTAATTACAACTTTATCAAGCGACGACACTGCCGTAATATCCCAAAAATGCGAATGGGTTAAGTCAATCACTACTTTAGCAACGACCTCTTTAAAGTCAAACGACTCAATAAACTGCTCTGAGGATGCAAAAAACACCTGTCCAACAACCTGATATACTCGTTCATTAGCCGATGATTGCGCTGGCTTTACAACCATAAAACGACCAATTTTATTGGCGAAGAATAGTGTCGCCAATAGCACACCAACCAATACTCCCATGGCCAAGTTATGCGTTGCGACAACAACAACGACCGTGGCAACCATTACGATGCTACTTGATAATGGGTTTTTCTTTAAATCTCGCAGTGAACTCCAAGAAAAGGTGCCAATCGACACCATTATCATCACGGCAACCAATGCCGCCATTGGGATTTGCTTTAGCCATTCATCTAAAAACACCACCATAAGCAGCAGAAAAGTACCCGCGGTAAAACTTGATAAGCGGCCACGGCCCCCTGATTTTACATTAATGATCGACTGGCCAATCATCGCACAGCCGGCCATTCCTCCCATTAAACCTGAACCTATGTTCGCGATCCCTTGACCTTTACATTCACGATTTTTATCACTAGCGGTATCGGTTAAGTCGTCAACAATTGTCGCTGTCATCATCGACTCCAATAAACCAACGACAGCAAGGCCAAATGAATAAGGAAGAATTATTAGCAGTGTGTCGAGGTTGAAAGGCACATCAGGCCATAAAAATATTGGTAAGGTATCTGGTAACTGGCCCATATCGCCAACAGTTCGAATCTCAAGTCCTACCAACATTGCAACCAAAGTTAAAACCACGATACACACTAGTGGTGATGGAATTGTTCTGCCTATCACCGGTAAGTAAGGGAATAAATAAATGATCCCAAGACCCGCAGCCGTCATCGCATAGACATGCCATGTTACATTCGTCAGCTCCGGCAGCTGTGCCATAAAGATAAGAATTGCCAACGCATTTACAAAGCCTGTAACCACGGAGCGAGACACAAAGCGCATTAAACTCCCCAGTTTTA
>NZ_JACJFH010000164.1:0-4824 GCF_014164495.1 Pseudoalteromonas sp. SG41-5
GCGCCTATTTCTTCCTAGCGCCAAAAACCTTTATTTTTTACCATGCTTCGCTAGTCGCTCTAGCTTTTCTTTTAGTGACGGTGGTGCGCTTTGTGCAATCGCATTAAGGTAATCAGCGGTTTGTTCACTCATAGCTAATTTATTCGCGGGAGTGGCGTTAGCTGTTTTTAACGCATTATTTGGACTTAATCGTTGGCTGGCTTGTGGGTTAGCGGTAATTTTGATTTGCCCAAGTTCTGCCATACCGGCACTACGAAAGTGTGACAGCATATCCATTTTTAAGTAGTTTAAACGCAGTGCTATAGGTGCAGATACCGCCTCAATCATCAGCGTACCATCGCGATAATTACTAACGCGACATTTTCCACCTAAATTAGCGCCCAAAAATTCACTTAACAAAGTTTGTTGTTTATCTAATGCTTGGCTTTTACCTGCATACGACGACAATCGACCACTCAGGCCAGCCATAATATCGTTTAAAGGTTTTGGCGCGAACCTATCTTTAGCCATGCAAAACACCAAAAGTTACATTGAAGAGACTGAGTTTAATTGAATGCAAAGGTTAAAGCTACCTCGAGAAATGAAAGATACAGGGTAATAGGTGCTAGGTATTAGGTTAAAGGTTAAAGGTTAAAGGCAGAGATTAGCTACACCTGAAATCTAATGACTGATGGTTCAATACAACCGCGCGGCATAAAGCCGCGCCTACGTTTTAAAACATAGGAGCTAGGTTTTTAGTCACTTCCCTAGCACCTTTAACCTTTTCGCGGTGGCAAGCCACTCGCCTACAAGTGATTTAACATTGAGGCAAACTTTAACACCGTAGGCGTTAAGCTTGCTGACGCACAAACACCGAGCCACATTTAAAACGCGGTGGCAAGCCACTCGCCTACAAGTAACTAATTAAACACCAGAATACAATTTAACACCGTAGGCGTTCAGCTTGCTGACGCAAAAACACCGAAACAATATTGAGTATCGCGGTGGCAAGCCACTCGCCTACAAGTGATTTAACACCGAGATAAACCTTAACACCGTAGGCGTTGAGCTTGCTGACGCATAAATACCGAAACAATATTGAATATCGCGGTGGCAAGCCACTCGCCTACAAGTGATCAATTAAACATCAAAATAAACCTTAACACCGTAGGCATTTAGCTTGCTGACGCACAAACACCGTTCCACATTTAAAATGCGCCGGCAAGCCACTCGCCTACAGTGAATAATTAAACACTGAGATTAACGTTAACACCCGTAGGCGTTAAGCTTGCTGACGCGAAAACACCGAAACAATATTGAATATCGCGGTGGCAAGCCACTCGCCTACAAGTGATTTAACACCGAGATAAACCTTAACACCGTAGGCGTTAAGCTTGCTGACGCAAAACACCGAAACAACATTGAATATCGCGGTGGCAAGCCACTCGCCTACATAGGCATATACACAAAAGGTTAATGCCAGGCAAATTGTACAAAACGTAGGAAATGGCTTTAACCATGAATTTTATAATCCCCGCATCATAAAGCCTTCGAGTACCTTTAACCTCTAACCTTCTCTCTTCAACCTTTTAATTTGACATTTTTTATCCTAACCTTGTTTCTAATTTGTATAATTTAATCAACAAGGATCAACCATGAAAATTACCCATCATGGAGCGGTGAATGGGGTTACGGGGTCATGCCATCAGTTAGATTATGATCAACACTCATCGGTGTTGATTGACTGTGGGCTTTTTCAAGGGGAAGACGCCGGGCCAAGTTTAGCTATCAACTTTGATATCTCAACTGTCACTGCGCTGATTGTTACGCATTGTCATATTGACCACGTTGGCCGCATACCTTACTTATTTGCTGCTGGTTTCACTGGCCCTATTTTTACTTCGAAGGCATCGGCGAGTTTATTGCCATTAGTGATTGAAGATGCACTTAAAGTCGGTGTAACGCGAGATCAAAAAATTATTAACGCCTGTTTAAGCTTACTTGCCAAGCGTATTGTCGCTATCGAATTTAATAGCTGGTTTGATTTACCAACCACCAGCAACAAGCCCACCGCGAAAGCTCGCTTACAGCGTGCCGGGCATATTTTAGGCTCCGCCTATGTTGAAATAGATATAGGTAAAAAACCGAATACCCATCGCGCAGTATTTTCTGGTGACCTAGGAGCGCCGCATACTCCGCTACTGCCTTCCCCAAAAGCGCCTTACAAAGCCGATACTTTAGTGATCGAATCAACCTATGGTGATAAAAACCATCAAGGCCGAAAAGAACGCACGCAAACACTGAAAAAGGTGATTGAAAAAGCCGTTGCCGATAATGGCATTGTACTTGTGCCAGCGTTTAGCATTGGCCGTACGCAAGAGTTGCTGTACGAACTGGAGCAAATAATTCACAACGCAGCTAAAAATTCACCATGGCAAAATATAGAGGTTATTGTTGACTCCCCTATGGCAGCTAACTTCACCACAGAGTATCGAAAATTTAAAACCCTCTGGGACGATGAAGCAAAAAAACGCTTAGCCAAAGGCCGCCATCCATTAAACTTTGCGCAGTTGCATACTATCGACAGCCACCAAGAGCATATTGCCGTAATTAATTACCTAAGCAAACGCAAACAACCCGCAATTATTCTTGCCGCTAGTGGCATGTGCACCGGCGGGCGAATTGTGAATTACCTAGAGCGATTTTTACCTGATGAAACTACCGATGTGATTTTTGTTGGCTACCAAGGCCGTGGCACGCTCGGCCGAGATATTCAAACCTATGGACCAAGTAATGGTTATGTGCATATTAATAACCATAAAATCACCATTAACGCAGCAGTACACACAATCAGCGGCTACAGTGCTCATGCAGATCAAAACGGCTTAATAAAATTTGTAACAGGTATGCGTAAAAAGCCCAGCCATATAAAAATAGTCCATGGCGATGATGATGCAAAACAGGCATTAGCCCAAGAGTATCGAGAGGTACTAGGAGAAGGAGTTAAAATTGAAATTGGGGAATAGCAAAGTTACGTTGGCGAGCTTCGAGTAACGGGCTACGAGCAGCCCAGTGTTAAATTTAGTCTAATTCCTAGTCTTTAACCTTTTCATTATTCTGTGTAGCACAGGTTGTGAGATTCTCATGAGCTTTTGATTACATAGATCAATTTCCCAAGCATTCTCCCAATTACTTCGCACTCATTTAATGCGAACTATGTTTGCTCGTGATTGATATAACCAAGCTCAAAAACAATCATAAGCTGCGTTTTTAATTCTCCTACAGAGCCTTTTGCCACAGAAAGAAAATACGCTCTTTCTTTATCGGAATAGCGCTCATAACCTTCCGCTATATTACTCGGAACAGAAACAGCACAGCGACACATTTGATCTTTAAGCCCAAAATCTCGTAAATCATTGAAAACTTGATATACAAATAAACTTAATGAAAAAGATTTCTTCCATACATCTAAATTTTCATATTTCATCACCCCTCCTGGGTTGCTACTCCCTTTCGAAAACGACTAAATAACAATGGAACTATAATTTAACTGCAGGACGTAATATATCACCTCGCAGAACAACCCAGAACCTAATTACTATAATCAGCGGCTAAGATGATACGTAGCCCGCAACTCGAAGCTCGAAACCTCAGACATCTAAATTTTACACTACCTTTAAATGACTTGGTTTTTTAGGGTTAACTAACTCTGCAACAAAGCTTGTAAAGTCAGCGCCTAGGTTTTCATCACGCATGCTGTATTCAACAATCGCTTTTAAATAACCTAATTTATCACCACAGTCATGAGCTCGGCCGCTCATATGAAATGCTTCAACCGTTTCAATTTTCATAAGCATATCAATAGCGTCGGTTAGTTGTATTTCACCACCTGCGCCAACCGGAGTTTTATCAAGTAATTGCCAAATAGTTTTTGACAGCACATAACGACCAACTACAGCAAGGTTTGATGGCGCGTCACCAACACTTGGTTTTTCAACCATTGTTTTGATTTTCGCACTTTCACCCGCAGTAATTACAGCGCCATTTATATCAGCAATGCCGTATTTACATACATCTTGCTCAGGTACGGGTTCAAGCATAATTTGGCTTGCTGATGTTGCTTTAAAACGTGCAATCATTGCCGCTAAGTTTTCAGTTTTTTGATCTGCAGTATAAGCATCAAGTATTACATCAGGCAGTAAAACTACAAAATCTTCATCACCAATGATTGGCTTAGCACACAACACTGCATGACCCAAACCTTTAGATTCACCTTGGCGCACATGTAAAATAGTTACATCAGGCGGGCAAATAGAGCGCACTTCATCAAGTAACTTACGCTTTACGCGTTTTTCAAGTGTCGCTTCAAGTTCAAAGCTAGTATCAAAATGGTTTTCAATCGCATTTTTAGAGCTATGAGTAACAAGCACAATTTCTTTAATACCCGCAGCAACACACTCATTCACTATGTATTGAATAAGTGGCTTATCAACCAGTGGGAGCATTTCTTTTGGAATAGCTTTAGTCATTGGCAACATACGTGTACCAAGACCCGCAACAGGGATAACAGCCTTCATAATAGATCCTTTATAGAGTGTTTAAATCAATTTAGGATCAAGTTAGCAGCGCAACGCTTTATAGGGAGTGAATGAGTTCGGGCTTCGAACAGCGAGTTCCTAGCACCTTTAACCTGTTCGCGGTGGCAAGCCACTCGCCTACAAGTAATTAATTAAACATTAAGGTAAACTTTAACACCCGTAGGCGTTAAGCTTGCTGACGCGTGTTTATTAACATCTTTATCTTCTCGCCTAAGGTAAAATGTAAAAACGTAGGAAATGGCTTTAG
>NZ_JACJFH010000165.1:0-4808 GCF_014164495.1 Pseudoalteromonas sp. SG41-5
TACTTTGCAAGAATGGCAGTCCCTTTTAAGAAGTAACAACGATGAGAGTAAGTGCCTGTGAAACGCCCAACGGGTTGGTTTAAAAGCGATTTATACTGCGTTATTGATTTTAACAATAGAACCACTATTACTTGCAATCAATGCCTTGCCTAAATCGCTTTTTAATTCCAACTGAAACTCGCATCTTGAGGTGGTTTGGGTATAAATTAACCGAGTTTATTTCAAAGTTAACCAAAGGCTCTAAGATCTCCGAGGAGCCTTTTTTCATTTTTATAGCACCGCTAATTGATTAACTCAGCAATACTGAGTTTCCCCGCTAACATTAAACTTTGCTTTATGGCTGCACGTATTTCAGCTGGCTTGTTTTGACTAAGTTTAAAATTGCCCTGCCAATGAATGGTAATAAATTCAATAAAACTTAATTGTTGATACATTGCCTTGCGCTGCTGTACGGGTACCTCATTAATTTGCCATTTATCTGTAGCGTGCTCAGTAAAGTGTTGCTCAAAGTGATCGGTTAGTCGTTGCATGATCTGTTCTTTGTGCTGTTGGTCTTTAACAATACGCACTTTAGCTGTCACATAAACACTCGAATAAAGCCAACTAGGTAGGGTTTTATTGTGTGCGTAAGCGGGCGATAAATAGCAATCATCGCCACTAAATAATAGCTTCACTGATTGACCATCAAATGATGACAGGGGGTTATATTTGGCCACATGGCCGATAAAAACTTCGCGAGCTGGGTCATATAATAATGGCACGCGGCATATATCATTGAGTTGGTTTTGTGTATTAGGCATTAAAATGGTCGCCAGTGGATAGTTATTTACTAACTGTTGTAATTGCTTACTATCATGTTGTTGAAAATGGGCCGCTGGGTACATTATAGTTTTCCTTCTAACTGAGATTTTATTGTCGGCCATTGCTCGTCTATAATACTGAACTGAGCGGTGTTTCGGTATGAGCCATCGGCAAGTAACCTGTCTTTATAACTAATGCCTTCAAAGCGGGCGCCAAGGCGTGCTATAGCATTACGCGATTTTTGGTTTTGTTCATGGGTATTAAAAGCAATACGCACTAAGCCTAATTCTTCGAACGCATATTGCAGTAGCAAGTATTTAGCGTGGGTATTTACAAAACTACGTTGCCACTTTTTAGCAATAAATGTGTGGCCAATCTCAGCGCTGCGATTTTGTTTATCTAACCTAAATAAACGTGTGGTACCAAGCACCTGCTTACTTGCTTTATCAACTATGGCGTAGACTATTTGTTGTTCGGCATTAAACTGCGCTGTATTGATAAACCAATCATCGAGAATTGCACGGGTTTGGGTATAATTCATTAAAACCCAACGCCATATTTGTGGATCTTGGCCTGCTTGATATAGCCCCTCAAGGTGGTTTTGTGTCAGTGGCTCTAAAGCCAGCTTATTGGTTTGATGAATGTGTTTTGTAAACATGATAAGCCCCATATTTTGCTATTTATGAATAACAAAGGTACGCTACTTTGGTCAGTAATAAACAACCAGTTTTAGCTTTTTAACTAGACCAGTTTAGAGTGTTTTTGGAGTCGTAATGCAGCCGTTAGTTATTGAATTTGATGAGTCAGAGCCTGCCAAATATTTGCAACTAGCCAGCGCGATACGCAGTGCCATAATGCAAGGCAAGCTTGCGCCAGGGGTAAAACTCAGCTCGGCGCGTGTCATGGCAAACACTTATCAGCTCAATCGCCATACAGTGATGAATGCATTGCAATTATTAGTAGCGGAAGGCTGGCTTGAATCTCAGCAGCGCTCAGGTTATCGGATCACCAAGTCATTGCCCATTCAAAGTAGTGTTAGTACCTCAAGTACTCCAATACTGAAAGCAAAACCTTATCAATTTGCTAAAACATTGGCTGTGCCTGCTGCTGGAATGGATTTAACTGCGTATAGATATAACTTTGCTGGTGGCTTGCCTGATCTTGCCAGTTTCCCACAAAAAGAATTTAAACGCTCCGTCAGCCATGTGTGTAATCACTTAGATATCAATCAACTGCATTATGGGCAGGTCAGTGGTAACGAGCAATTAAAAGCTCATATTTGTGATTACTTATACAAAGCGCGTAATTTAAACGTAAGCGATGTATTGATCTGCAATGGCTCGCAAGAAGCACTGTTTTTAATCGCAAAAGCGTTTATAAAAAAAGATGATTTTGTCGCAGTAGAAACGTTAGGTTATCCGCCAGCAAGGCAAGCATTTGCAGCTTGTGGCGCGCAATTGGTTGATATAAAACAAGACGATGAAGGCTTATGTGTTGATGATTTAAAAGCCCAGCTGGAATGTTATCCAATTAAAATGCTGTACTTAACGCCGCTGCACCAATATCCAACTACCGTGACCTTATCGCCAACGCGGCGCTTGCAAATTTATCAACTGTGTTATGCCCATAACGTTATGATCATCGAAGATGACTACGACCATGAATTTCATTATCGCTGTCAGCCATTACAACCCATGGCCGCCGATGACCCTGCGGGCATTGTTATTTATCTATCGACGTTTTCAAAGATTATGTTTTCAGCCGCACGTATCGGTTATATCTGCGCAGCGCCTGAAGTATTAGCGCAATTAACTGCGTGGAAGCAGCTGATTAACCATAAGAACGATGTGATCATGCAATTAGCTGTGGCGCACTGGATGAAAGAAGGTGGCTTTGAACGCCATTTAAAGCGTATGACCAAACTGTATAAACAGCGCTATGAAGCGGTGGATGATTATCTTACGCAGTTGCAAACATCAGGCTACCCAATCGAATATAAAAAGCCCGACGGCGGCATGGCGATGTGGGTCAACTTTAATAAAGACACTCAGTACTTAAAAGCGCAGTTAGCAAAGCAAGGTATATATTTACAAACCCAAGCCGAGTTTTACTTTACTAACTCAGTACGTAGCTTAAAACCCATAAACTATAGCTATGCTCGGCTTGGTTTTGCAGGACAATCGAGCGAGAAGATGCAGCAAGGGTTAAAGTTTATAACTATGCAACTATTTTCGAGTAAATAATGTTTTACTGCAAACCTTCAACATCAAAATAGAGCGGCTTTAAGGTGCCACAGTTGGCAAATTTATAGGTTAATTCGCTAGCATTTGGGACGCGTTTTGATGTGCGAAATTTTTGTAAACAGGCATTGGTTAAATCTGCATAAATAAGGTGATTAAAACTCGGTGCTTGGGTTATTTTATGGATATAGATTCGCTCATTATTTTTGAGGGTGATCATGTCGTATTCTTGCCACTGCGATGATTCGTTCAAATCAGTTAATTTCCGCGCATAAAGTAATTTACTCATTACAATAGGTCTATGTTGATAAACCAAACTGCCATCGCGCTGGTAGTGTCCGGCATACACATCTGCCGTAATTGTTAGTTCTTCGCCACGCATTAGGCGTTGAATATTAAATGGTTGTGGTTTAATAGTAATAAGCTCTGCATCACGTACCAGGCTTAAAAAAGCGACATCTGGGTTTTCAATTTGATAAACAACTTGCACATCGTGAGGTAATTTATAAGTCGGTAGGCTAACTGCAAAAATACGCGAGCCTTGATTAACGAGCACCATAGCATGCTCCGCATTGTAAGCTGGGTTAATCGGCGGAAGCTCTTCTTTTACAGCTTCTTCTTCGGCGTTGGCAATACTCGACATAAATGCAAGTAACAAAATAAACAACAGTCGCATAACGATCTCAATAAAGGTATGAATTTAAAGTGTAGTCAAAAATACTGTTTTAGCAGTTTTATACTCTGCTTTTAAAACAGCGCAGCTTGCTCTATAACAATTGCGTGGCGTTTTGCAAGGCGCAAGTGATCTCTGTCATAACCTCCGCCAATCACGCTTGCCACTGGCGTATTGTGCTCAATACAGCGCTTAAACACTAAGTGATCACGTTTTTCAATGCCTTGCCAGCTAACATCAAGCTTACCTAAGCCATCTTGTTGCCAAATATCAACTCCGGCATCATACAGCACTAAATCAGGGTTAAGTTCTCTGAGTAAAAAGCGCAAGGTATCATCAACAACCCCTAAATATTCATCATCTTGCATATTATTAGCTAAACCAATGTCGAGATCGCTGGCTGATTTGCGAAATGGAAAATTTTTTTCACAATGAATTGAGCAGGTATATGCATAAGGTTGGTGTTGTAACATCGCCGCAGTACCATCGCCTTGATGTACGTCTAAGTCAAAAATTAATACATTAGTCAATTCGCCTGACTGAATAAGCGTTTGTGCGGTAAAGGCTAAGTCGTTGACCATACAATAGCCAGAGCCAAAATCGCTGTGAGCGTGGTGTGTACCGCCGGCTAAATGGCATGCAATGCCGTGCTCAAGAGCTAAGCGCGCAGTTTGCAACGTGCCTTGAGGTGCGGTAAAAGTTCGTGCCATTAATTGTTCTGACCAAGGTAGCCCAATACGACGCATCGCTTTATCATCTAAGCGGTTATGCCATAAATCTTGAATGTAATTATCACAATGTACCAATTCAAGCGCCTCAGGGCTGCCAAGTTGAGGTGTGATTAGGTTGCTATTCGCCAAACCAAGTGCTTTTACTTGTTGGTATAAATGGGCAAATTTACTCATTACAAAACGATGGTTAGGGTCAAAGTTAAACGAATAGTTAGGGTGATAAACCAGCGGTAAGTGTTGATTAAGAGCCATAGTCAGATTGCGTTGCGAATTTTCTCTAGGGTAACCTACAGGGCAATTTCAATCCAGTTACTTGCTTTACGCACTGTGGATCAAACTCTCAAGTTCACGGTGCAGTAGTGT
>NZ_JACJFH010000166.1:0-4683 GCF_014164495.1 Pseudoalteromonas sp. SG41-5
CGAGCAACCACAAATATCGCCAAATGGAGAGATGATAGCAACGGTTTATAATACTGATGATGGGCCAACCGTTAGCATTACAAAATTTCCAAGTATTGAATTAAATATTCTTGCTCGTATGAAAAAAAAACGAGATCGTATTGATTTTATACGTTGGTCTGGTGACAAGTATGTAATTGTTTCAACCAGCTACCCTGAATATAGTTATGGTCAGTTTTTACGTATTTCTCGATTATATGCTTTTGATGTGACAACAGGTGAACACAAAGTACTGACTACGAAACGCTTTTCAGAAAGTCGTTTTTATAAATATCAAAGTTTTAGATTAGTATCATCACTGAAACACGAAACCGATTATGCACTGGTGTCTACTTACGATGAAAACGATAGTGCATATTCTGTTTTTCGAGTTAATTTAGGTGATTCTCAATTTGAAAAAATACAGCGCAATAAAGACGGCATTAGTAGCTGGTATGCTGATAATAAAGGAGTGGTACGCTTAGGCATTGCTGTAGAAGAAAAAGACGATAAATTTACAGCCTCAGTATGGTATCGTGCAAAAAAAGAAGATGAGTTAGAAAAAATACATACTCACACTTGGGGTGAAGATAACACATTTAGTATAGAGGCACTTACGACTGACGGTACTAAAGCCTATGTAATGTCAGACAGAGAGCTAGGCCGTGAAGCGCTGTGGTTATATGATATCGCTTCAGGAGAATTTGAATCACTAGTTTATAGTCATGAAAGTTATGATTTAAGTAATACTATAAGAAATAGCGAAGGTGATTTGATTGGAGTTGGTTACTATGATGACTTTTATCAAACCTTTTATTTTTCAGAAAAAGATGCTCAACAAGAGCAAGCAGTCGGTAACTTATTTAAAGATAAACAAGTAACAATTGCCAGTCGAAATCGTGACCATAATCGGTTATTAGCATATGTGGTAAGTGACAGTAGTACTCCAGTCTATTACTACTTTGATTTAAAAACTAAAAAAGGTGGTGTTTGGCTCTCTCAATATCCATATTTGGCATCAAAAGAATTCAGTTCTGTCCAAAACTATAATTTTAAAGCCAGTGATGGTATGGATGTTTCAGGCTATTATACCCAGCCAAAAGGTGCTAAACAGCCACCATTAATTGTTATGCCTCATGGTGGGCCTAATGCAAGGGACTATAAGTATTTTAATAAAGAGTTACAGTATCTAGTTAGTTTGGGTTATGGGGTGCTACAAGTTAACTTTAGAGGTTCAGCGGGTTTTGGTAGTCAATTTGAAACTGCTGGTTATTATCAGTGGGGTAAGCGTATGCAACAAGATGTTTACGATGCGATGGATTGGGCAATTGATTCTGGTTTAGCTAAAAAAGGCAATGCGTGTATTTATGGCTCAAGTTATGGAGGTTATGTGGCATTAACGGCGGCAGCTCAAGAACCTTATCGTTTTAAGTGTATAATTAGTGCTTCAGGCGTATCTGCTCTTGAAACTTTTGTTGAAGATGAAAGTAGGCAAGGGTCTTATTTAGGTAATATTGTTGATATGACAGATAGTAATGCCGTAAAGGCGTTAGCTGATGTATCAGTCATTAATATGGTTGAAAAAATTAAAGCCCCGGTACTACTTATTCATGGTGATAACGATACCCGAGTTGACTATAGGCAATCGAGCATTTTTTATAGTAAGGCTAAAAACCACGTTGACGTCAAATATGTAGAAATTAAAGATGGCACGCATTTTTTTGATGATTTAGAAAGCCAAAAAATATTGTTCTCAGAAGTAAGCTCTTTTCTGCAAAAGAACTTATAACATGTAAATGTTTTTTAGCTATTAAAAACTGTTTAGTTGAATAAGCAAATTTGTTTATTACCGAACTTATAAAACCTACTTGCTTAATTTTCCGACTAAGCGTAAAATGCGCGCTCATTTCGGCCTATTTAATATTAATTCCTTGCCTTAAACCGACCGGCTGAAACGGTAGAAGGCTCTATTAACCGTAAGGAATATCCATGCGTCATTACGAAATCGTATTCATGGTTCACCCAGATCAGAGTGAGCAAGTTTCTGGTATGATCGAACGTTATACTGGTTCTATCACTGAAGCTGGTGGTGTTATCCACCGTCTTGAAGACTGGGGCCGCCGTCAATTGGCATACCCAATCAACAAGCTTCATAAAGCTCATTATGTTCTTATGAACGTTGAAGCACCTACTGAAGTAATCAGCGAGCTAGAAACTACTTTCCGCTACAACGATGCAGTGCTTCGTAACTTAGTTATGCGTACTAAAGACGCTGTAACTGAAGCATCTCCTCTTGTAAGAGAAGAGAAGAAAGAAGCACCAGCTGCTTAATTGTTTTGAGTCCAAGCATGGCGCTTGATCAGCGAGAATTTTAAGGTAAACCATATGGTCAGTCCTTTTATGAATCAGCTGGTTATTTCTGGGGTTGTTTGTAAAACACCTAAGATTAGCCAAAGCCCTGCTGGTATCCCGCATTGTATTTTCGTTGTAGAACATAAATCAATGCAAGTTGAAGCAGACCTTAACCGTAATAGTTATGTCAGGCTTCAAGTGGTTGCCAGCGGTAAGCAAATGCAACAACAGACTCAACATTTGCACGTTGGGCAGGCATTGCAAGTGAGCGGTTTTTTAAATCGTCACGAAGGTCGTAACGGCCTTAGCCAATTGGTTTTGCATGCTCAGCATATAGAAAGAATTATTTGAGGAATTTATCTCATGGCACGTTATTTCAGACGTCGTAAGTTCTGCCGCTTTAAAGCGGAAGGCGTACAACAAATCGATTATAAAGATCTAGCTACTCTTAGAAACTATGTTACAGAAAGTGGCAAAATCGTACCTAGCCGTATTACAGGTACTAGCGCTAAATACCAGCGCCAGCTAGCAACTGCTATTAAGCGTGCTCGCTACTTAGCCCTTCTTCCATACACTGACTTACATAAGTAAGCAGCGGATTAACACGTTTTTAAAAGGTGTAGAAACATGCAAGTTATTCTACTAGATAAGATCGCTAACCTAGGTGGCCTAGGTGACCAGGTTGTAGTTAAATCTGGCTTCGCACGTAACTTCCTTTTCCCACAAGGTAAGGCAGTTCCTGCAACTAAAGCTAACGTTGAAACTTTTGACGCACGTCGTGCTGAGCTTGAAGCGAAAATCGCTGACCAGCTTGTTGCTGCACAAGCACGCGCTGATAAGCTTGAAGCATTAGCTGAAGTTACATTAGTATCTAAAGCCGGTGACGAAGGTAAGTTATTCGGTTCTATCGGTACTCGCGACATCGCTGACGCTATCTCAGCTGTTGGTGTTGAAGTTGCTAAGTCAGAAGTTCGTTTACCTCTAGGTACTATCCGTGAGACTGGCGAATTTGACGTATCAATCGCAGTTCATTCAGAAGTAACGGCTACTATCAAAGTAATCGTAATCGCTGAAGCTTAATTTTTAATTAAGCGAAAAAAGCCGTGCTGAAAAGCACGGCTTTTTTGTTTATTATTATCATCCATATCACTAGCTAGCATATCATTTTCAACATAAATATTGATTAAAGTCCCTTTTTTAGGTTTTTTATCTGGTATTGTTTGATCTAAAGTAAAAATTAATTATTTATACCTATTAAAATGTAGCGACATTGTAATTAGATTACAGATTGTTGACAGTGACAGCGCTGTCACTGTATATTGTTTGTGCACTGGGCATAGTGTTAAGGATGTAAAAATTGAAAGAGCAGATAATGAGAAGTACGAAGCTTTTTTCTGGTTTCACATTAATCGAGTTATTAATAGTCGTAGCTATTCTAGGTATTTTATACAGTGTAGCTATGCCTTCATATATTGAGCATATGGAGCGTAGTCGCCGTGCTGATATTCAACAAGTAATGTTGCAACATGGTGCAGTATTAGAGCGTATTTATTCGCGAAATGGTGGTTATCCAAACGCTTTTGGTACGGCAACAAATACAGATTTTTATACTTTTACTTATAAAGCGCTAAACCGCGTTAGTGGCGCTGCAGCGGATGCTAATTTTAAAAGTCGTGCATTTACATTAACTGCAACCCCAAAAATCGGTTCTGCCCAAGCAGGAGATCGCTGTGGTGCATTAGTGATTAAGCATGATGGCACACAATCAGCTGATGCTAATAGTTGCTGGGAGTAACAATGACTAGAACAGCCGGTTTTACATTAGTGGAGTTGATGATTGTGGTTGGGATCGTTGCGATTATGGCGGTATTAGCGTTTCCTTCTTTTAGCCAGCAAATCATGCAAGATCGGGTTGTTACCACCGCAAATCAGCTCAATAGTGTGTATAAATATGCGCGCAGTGAGGCGGTAAAACGTGATCGTGAGATTAAGCTAGTGGTAAGTGGCGATAAATGGCAGGTAACAGCAGCTGTTGATGGTGTTGATATAGTATTAAAAGAATTCGTCATCCAACATCATGGTGTAACGGTTGGTTTAGTTGATCGTACCGTGTGGTCAAGTGGCGAAATCTCTGCGGCGAGCGAGATTTTAATTAAAGATGACAATGATAAAACGGTAGATTATTACTTGTGCATTTTAAAAAGTGGCCAAAATTGGTTAGCTGAAAAATCAGTGGCGTGTGCATAATGATTAAACAAAGTGGCTTTTCATTATTAGAAGTGATGCTGTCAGTTGTTATCGCCGGTATTGCTT
>NZ_JACJFH010000167.1:0-4664 GCF_014164495.1 Pseudoalteromonas sp. SG41-5
TTGAAGATTTTGCGGATTAACATTTACCATATTATTCATTGCTATTGATTGCCATATCAGACTATTTAGGGTTTTATATGGAGGCAAACATAATAATTACAAGCCCAGAATCACAAGCCATAAATCAAAAAGGTCTTTTATGAAATTTCATAGTCTATACGCTGCACTTATACTGCTTAGTCCATTAGCAAGCTCAACAACCTTGGAGCTGAAGTTAGATAAAACGATGCCTGCCATTGAAAAGTTTTACTTAGATTTACACCAGTCCCCAGAACTTTCATACCATGAGCAAGAAACGGGAGAAAAGCTTGCCACCAAATTACGTGCGCTTGGCTATGAGGTGACCGACAATGTGGGTGGCTTTGGTGTAGTAGGCTTATATAAAAATGGTGATGGCCCGACAATAATGATCCGTACTGATACAGACGGCTTACCAATCATAGAACAAACAGGTAAATCATATGCTTCAACAGTCACTGTTATAAATGATGAAGGAGCAAACGTTGGTGTGATGCACGGATGTGGTCATGATATTCATATGAGTTCATTTATTGGTACTGCGCAACAATTAATGCTACATAAAGATTCATGGCAAGGAACCTTAATGATGGTGGCACAACCTGCAGAAGAGGTGGGAGGCGGTGCAAAAGCGATGCTCAAAGAAGGTTTATTTAATAAATATCCGACTCCTGATCACGTTATCGCTTTGCATGTTAGTGCGAGTGTTCCTGCAGGACAAGTCAGTATGAAAAATGAGTACACCATGGCCAGTGTGGATTCAGTAGATATTACGGTTAAAGGTAAAGGTGGTCATGGTGCTTACCCACATATGACTATTGATCCTGTTGTTATCGCATCACGGATCGTGTTGGCACTGCAAACAATTACCAGTCGCGAATTATCACCTCTTGAACCCTCAGTAATTACAGTGGGTTCAATTCACGGTGGAGCTAAACATAATGTAATTTCGAATGAAGTAAAGCTACAGCTGACACTTAGAAGTTATAATCCTAAAATTCGCGAGCAACAAATTGCAGCAATAAAACGTATAACTAAAGGCATTGCATTAAGTGCAGGATTGGATGAAAGCTTAATACCTGTGGTTTATGTACATGAAGATGAGTCAATCCCATCTACATATAACGACCCTGCACAAACTAATATTGTACGTAGTGCGATTAGCTCGGCGATTGGACAAAGTAATGTGCTTGAAACCGAAGCGGTTATGGCAGGGGAAGATTTTGGTTTATATGGCCGCACAGATAAAAACATCCCTATCACCTTATTTTGGTTAGGTGGTGTAGAGCAAGCTCAATATCAAGCGGCACAAACATCAGGGGCAACTTTACCTTCACTACATTCAAGTAAATTTGCACCTGACTATAAAGTTGCAATCCCCACAGGTATCACTGCAATGAGTAACGCTGCGGTGGCTTTGTTTAATCAATAATCTTAGCAATGGATGACTAAGTCGATTTTGTTTTTGGTTTAGTTTTTCTTGTAAAACGCCGCTTTTGCGGCGTTTTTGGTAATTGTGCAAATACGTTGCTATCACAATTTTTGGCAAGTTCCACAAAAGCCGCTAAATCCACTAATAAAGGATTTAAAAATTGTTGATAACTCATTTGTTGTTCTGCTATGTCGCCCAACGATGCTTCCCATTTTGCGGTTAGGTCTGGGCTGGCTAAACCATGCGGTAACGCACTGATCAATGCTTTACCTGTATCGGTTGCTAAAATGAGTTTACCTTGACGTCTTAAAAATTGTCTTCTAAATAATAACTCTAAAATACCCGCTCTGGTTGCTTCGGTTCCTAAGCCATCTGTTTCTTTGAGTATTTTTTTGATTTCTGGATCTTTAACGTACCGACTAATACCTGTCATTGCACTAAGCAGCGTTGCATCATTGAAATGAGCTGGCGGGCTGGTCATTTTATCAATTACTTCACCGCGTTCACACTGCAACTGTTGCCCTTTAATTAATGGCGGCAATATCTGCTCATCTTTTAATGCGGTTTTTCCCATTAACGCTTTAAAGCCTAAACTTACATCTTGTTTTGCGTTGGCTTTAAAGATACCACCATTAATTGTTATTTCAGCCTTTGTTTCATTGTAAATGTAGTCTGGATAAAACTGGATCAGATAATGACGGCTAATAAGACCATACACTTTACCTTCTTCAACGCTCAAACTTGCTGACTTTTGCTGCTTAGCGGTAGGAATAATGGCGTGATGCGCAGCCACCTTAGCATCGTTAAAACACTTACTGCGTTTACTCACATCTGCGCCTTGGCAATGAGTGTCATTTTGCCCGCCATTGATGGCAATTGCCTTTATTATACTGGCTGCTTCTTGGTGATGATCTTTGGGCAAGTAACGATTGTCTGAACGTGGATAGGTAATTAGCTTGTGACGCTCATATAAATTTTGACAAATATCCAATACCTTTTGTGCAGGCATTGAAAAAGCTTTCGCAGCATCAATTTGTAACGCTGACAAATTATACGGCAAAGGTGCTTGTTGCTTTTTCTGCTTTTGTTCAAGCGCAGTAACTTCACCTGATTGATTAGAAATTCGCGACGCAACATTCTCAGCAAGGCCTCGATGGAGCACTCGCCCCTCTTCATCTTGATAAGGTTCACACGCTTTGCTTGGTTGCCACTTTGCTGTAAACGGCTCTTTATTTTCGGTACTTAAATGGGCTAATACTTCATAAAAAGGTTTTGGCACAAAATTAGCAATCTCGTTATCACGCTGAACAACCAATCCTAATATTGGTGTTTGTACACGCCCAACTGATAATACATTACCAAACCCTGCTTTTTGACCTGCAAGCGTATAGGCGCGCGTTAAATTCATACCAAACAGCCAATCAGCTCGCGAACGCGCCAAAGCAGATACACTAAGTGGAATAAATTCACGGTTAGAGCGAACGTTTTGCAGCGACTTTTTAACCGCGCTAACATTCAAATCACTGATCAATAAACGTTGAATTTGCTGTTTTTTGGCTTGGCTAAGTTTAACTTGCTCAATCACCTCATCAACAAGTAATTGCCCTTCTCGGTCTGGATCACCAGCATGAACAAGTTGATCAGCTTGTTTGATTAACTTTTTAAGTACCGTAAGTTGCTTACGAGTTTTAGATTTTGCTTTTAACTGCCATTGCTGTGGGATAATCGGTAAGTCATCAAAGCGCCATTTTTTATATTGCTCATTATAATCATCAGGCTCTGCCTGCTCGAGCAAGTGACCTATACACCAAGAAACACAATCGCCATTAGCCACTTCAATATAGCCATCATGTTTTTTATGAGGCTTTGGTAGCGCATCAGCAATGGCACGACCTAAAGATGGCTTCTCGGCTATATAAAGTTTCATAGGGCACTATCAACAACTGGTTATTTACACAGTAGTTTAGCACACGTAATTTAATCTACAAATAGTTAATGATTAGCTCTTTAAACTGCGATTTTTTCGCATAAATAAATACAACAGAGGAAGGTAGCACACAACGACAGTGCCAATATTGATTAAAGGTAATAACGTTTTATATAGCATAGTGCTATACGATAAATCCCAAAGGTGGCGATCCACTAATCTAAATAATTGTAAGATAGGCGCACTAATTACAACCAACTGACCGATCACACTTTGCCAAAGATACACTTTATCTTTAATAGCCCAGTAAGCAATCAAAGCCATCCAAGCAATATCATTAAAAGCCCAAACTACATAACGCCAAATATAAGGGTCATCTAACTCTCTAAGGCTTGAATAAATCACAGCGCCATACAAGAAGAAAACAGCTGTAATCAAGACAAAGCGTAATGCCAACCAATCCTTACGTATGTAAAATACAAAAATAGCTGGGAGTAAAAATAACACCCAGCTATATTCAAGTATAAAAATTAAATTGTTCACCCAATTAGGCATTGACGTTACTTAACATTCTTCTCTTCATCATCGCCACCAGAACCATTGCCCGGCATATAGCTATATTTATCAACGTTTTTCATCAGACACTCCGTTACACTTGTTAAAAAACTACTTTAAGCTAAATTAGGTACTTTGCCAAGCATCTTAACGAACATCTATCGGATCTGATTCCTTAGCCTTGCCTTGCATTATTGAAATTTCCACGCGGCGATTACGTCGTCTATCCGCATCAGAATCATTTGGAACAAGTGGTCGAGTTTCGGCATGACCGACAACAACCATTCTGGTTTTATCAAAGCCTTGTGCTTTTTGCATTTCAGTTGCAACCGCAACTGCACGCTTCGATGATAAATCCCAGTTATTGGTATACAGCTCATTCGAAACTTGAAAATCATCAGTATGACCAGACACCGTAATTTCACCTGGCACATCTTTTAGTAACGCAGCTATATCACGAATAATTGGTTTAAACTTAGGTTGTAAAAATGCACTCCCAGATGGAAATGAACCATTTTCACGAATACGAATAATAATTTGCTGACCTAATGATTCCAACTCAACAGCACCATCCATGATTTGTTGTTCCAATTGCTGGGCTATCTTTTTAACTAACTCATTAACCTGCTCTTGATCAGCTGCAGAAATAGATTGTTCTGATGCTTGTTGTTGCGCTGTACTTTGTGACTCACCGCCACGCTTATTACCGCGTTGCTCTTGACGACCGCCAGC
>NZ_JACJFH010000168.1:0-4639 GCF_014164495.1 Pseudoalteromonas sp. SG41-5
ATAGTCGGTATGGGTGAATCAGGTGAAATCAAAGTTTGGATTTCAAATACACCATCTGCTGGGTTTACAGGCCATGTATTACACGAACTAGGCTCAGGGCAAGCTCAATGGCGTGAGAATAAGTAACTAAGCCATTCCTCAAGGGCAGCTTGAACTTAAATGGAAATATATTTTGAGTAACCTCATAAAATGTCTCACCACATTGACCTTTACATTATTTGTAATGGGTTGCGCCTCAACAGGTAAAATTGATTACATGGTCGCAGGTGTCGGCACGGAAAATGGCAATGCAATTTGGGGGCGTTCTGTGGTATTTGATGATGAGTGGGGAATACCGTCAGGTTCAATTGGTGCTGCTATGGTGAAACAAGGGCGACGGTAAGTGTTTACGATAAAAAATTCCCAGAAAAAGTAGCCGTTGAATGGTTAGATAAGTCAGAGAACAGAATTTACTTTGGTGAAGTGGCAATAGATAAAAATGGTTATAAGTTAGCTAAAAATTTACTTGCATATACACGGATAAGTACAGGGGAAGTAGGAAAAAATATCAGGCCCCGACTTTGAAAACGCCAAGGTCAGCTTTTTTGAATTAGACGACAAAGATTGGCTTGTAGGCCTAGCGCCCTAAGCTAATTATTTATAAGGATATAAATCATGGTCCAGCAACACACAGTAACGCAAGGAGAAACCCTGTTAAGGATTGCGCGACAATATGGTTTTAGGACCTCAAAAAGCCTTTACCAGCATCCAATTAATGCTGAATTTAGAACACTGCGGCCCGATCCTAATCTAATTTTTCCGGGGGATATTATAAAGATCCCGCAAAAAGCCGAAAAATTCATGCCGCTAAAAACAGGTAGTAAGAACACCTTTGTAGTTCGCGGTGAAAAAGAATATTTTCGCTTAAAAGTATTTTATGACGACGGCCGCGACATCACTGGCAAACGTATTGTACTCAACATCGGCAGCCAAACTATCGATACCGTTTTACCGAGCGACGGCTTAGTTGAAGTTGAGCTAAATGAAAACGACACGCTCACCGCTCAGGTTGATTTATATCTCAAGGAAGATCAAAGCTCACCCAGTGAAAGTTTTACCGCACAAGTGGGTGATTTAGACCCCATTGACACACTTTCAGGCGTACAGGGGCGTTGTAATTTACTGGGCTTTGACTGCGGTACAGTTGATGGAATTAACGGCTCAAAAACCAAAGCGGGAGTGAGGGATTTTCAATACGAGCACGACCTTGAAGTAGATGGAATTGCAGGGAAGAAAACCAAAGCAAAATGACAGCAAGTATTTGGGAGCTAATATGAGTATTTCACAGTGTTCGCCTATGCAGATAAATAATAGAAATAAAAAGTATATTACAGAGCCAAAAATCACCTTTGCATACCAGTTAAATTTAACTAAATCATCGGCTAAACCAATAAACCCGCTCAATGAGAAAGTTATTCTTGAGCATGTTGAAAGCTGTTGGCGTCAAGAATGCTCTGTAGGTGATCGACGTATTGTAGATACAGATTGGGTTCGGCTCACGTTTAAAAAAATTCCCACCGAAGGTACTTTTAATTTAATACAAGATCCAGATGACGGGGCTGAGCCTTTTTATATCTTTGAACGAGTGCCTTATACACAGTTGAGAGGTCAAACACCGCAAGCAGAATTAATGCCAAGCATTAATATAGATGATGAATGAATTTATTATAAATAACATAGATTTATAAGATAAATCTATTAATAAATTTACACCATATATACTAGGATTACCCATGTCATTAATCTCAGAAAACACAGCCCGTTTTAAACCGCTTTTACACAGCATAACGAATATAAAGGCGTTTAGTAAAAGCGCGCGAAGCAGCGCCATGATATTACTAAGTATTACTACATTGCTATTAACTGGCTGTGGTGGTGACGTTAAAACATCAGAAAAACAAGTTGTTGAAGAGCAACCCAGACGATTTAGTAAAGACAAATTGGCGTATCGTCATACATACCACCCTGAGTGGCCAAAAGAGGTACGAAATGAGGTGTATGGTGATAAAGAAACATTCTCAACCCCGCGTATTTTATTTAGAGCTGAGGTTGAGTGGATAGGTATAGAAACGTTGTTTTCAGCGCGCATGGATGGCTCTGACAGGCGTAGGATTATTCCAGAAAGCGTATTTACGGGTAAGAATATGGTCGACGGTCATAAACCGGTGCGCTCTCCTGATAACCGGTATATCGCAATATCAATGTACAACAATGAACTTGGCTATACACGTGAGCTTTGGGATACTAAAACCCAGCAGTTTATTTTAATGAGCGAAGGTTATGGCTATGCCCATTTTAACTGGACTAAAGACAGTGAGAATGTGATTTTTTACGTCAGTGGTAAACATTATAACTATCATGTACCGACTAAAACACTTACTGAGCGGCCAATTATTTACTCTAATGGCTTGTATTTATTGCCAGATGGTCAAACTTTTTTAGCACATAAAAAAAATGAGTATTGGTTGCATGATTTTAATGGCGATGTGATAGAGAAGGTTGATTTAGGCTATAACAACCACCTTTCTATGCGTAGTTTTAAGGTATCTCCCTTCGGCGATTATATTTATTTTTTATCAGAAGGTCTTGGGGCGTCGCAAAATTACTGGATTAACTTATCGGACCCCAGTAAGCGCATTATATCACCAAGAAAAGCAGATACTTATTTTTTCTCAGATAAAAAAAATAAAGTGTTAAGTCCCGCATCAAGAGATTCTACGGAGCTAATGGGGAACGGTCGTCCATACCCTGATTATTACTTTATTGAATTGGATTTAATCACTAAGCAAGAAAAAGAAATATTGCTTAAAGAAAGTAATATTTGGGGCATGGGAACTTTGCGTATTTTTGGCGTGTTTAATATCAAGGATGAACAATGACAGAGCAATTTTATACAGGGCTATGTAGTTTCCCTAAAGCGTATTTACTCACTGGCTATGTGAATGAAGGTAAGCCAATTAGTAAGCTCACCCCGCTTTTTAACCGTGTGGTGGTGGCTGATAGTAATGAAGCGACACCAATACTGTTAAGCAGTGATGAAGGCGCCGTGCTAGAAGCCGTTGATGACAAACAGTTGACAACACGAACACTGTTTCATGCCCATAAAACTACCCCACTCAAGCTTTGCATTGTTGCCTCTACGATCAATTTACACCGTACAATCAAGGACTATTGATGTCATTAATCTCAGTAAAAAAATCTACGTTTAAATCGCTTTTAACCACGGGCTTGTTAACTAAGTCATTTTCACACTGCGCAGTAATAATGTTACTAAGTGTCGCTACATTGCAATTAACTGGCTGTGGTGATGACGTTAAACCGCCAGAAAAACAAGTTGTTGAAGAGCAACCCAGTCGATTTAGTAAAGATAAAAAAACGCATCGTCATAGTTACCACCCTGAGTGGCCAAAAGAGGTACGCAATGAGGTGTATGGCGATAAAGAAACATTTTCAACCCCACGTATTTTATTTAACGCGAAAGTCGAATGGATGAAAAGGAAAACGCTGTTCTCAGCACGGATGGATGGCTCTGATAGGCGCCGCATTATCCCCGAAGCTGCCTTTGAAGGTAGGGGGCTTATTGGTAGCCACACACCCAAGCGCTCGCCAGATAACCGCTATATAGCCTTGTCCATGGATACAACAGAGCACGGCTTTACCCGCGAGCTGTGGGATACTAAAACCCAACAGTTTATTTTAATGAGCAAAGGCTATGGCTATGCCCATTTTAATTGGACCAAAGACAGTGAAAATGTAATTTTTTACGCCAGTGGTAAGCATTATAACTACCATGTACCCACCAAAGCACTCACTGAGCGGCCAATTATTTACTCTAATGGCTTGTTTTTATTGCCAGATGGCAAAACCTTTTTAGCCGATAAAAAAAATAAATACTGGTTACATGACTTTAATGGCGACGTGATAGAGAAGGTCGATTTAGGTTTTAACACTCAATTTACTATGAAGTATTTAGAAGTATCCCCTTTCGGCGATTATATTTATTTTGTGTCAGAAGGGCTTGGTTATCCAAAAAATTATTGGATTGATTTATCAGATCCCAGCAAGCGCATTATACTACCAAGAAAAGCAGGGACGTTTTTTTTCTCAGATAAAAAAAATAAAGTGTTAAGTCCCGCATCAAGAGATTCGACAGAGCTGATGGGGAACGGTCGTCCATACCCTGATTATTACTTTATAGAACTAGACTTAATTACTAAGCAAGAAAGAGAAATATTACTTAAAGAAAGTAATATTTGGGGCATGGGAACTATATATGTTTTTGGCGTGTTTAATATCAAGGATGAACAATGACAGAGCTATTGAATACAGGGCAATCTAGTTTTCCTAAAGCGTATTTACTCACGGGCTATGTTAATAGAGGCGAGCCAATCAGCAAGCTCACCCCGCTGTTTAACCGTGTGGTGGTGGCTGATAGCAATGAAGCCGCACCAATACTGTTAAGCAGTGATGAAGGTGCGGTGCTTGAGGCTGTTGATGACAAGCAGTTAACAACACGGACACCGTTTCATGCCCAAAAAACTACCCCGTTCATGCTTCGCATTGCTGCCTCTACGACCAATTTACACCGTACAATCAAGGA
>NZ_JACJFH010000169.1:0-4556 GCF_014164495.1 Pseudoalteromonas sp. SG41-5
TTCGATAATACTGCGCCATTGTTCAAGGCTACGCGTTTTTCTCATGACTATCTCCTCATTGAAATTCGGAAATAGCTTAATCATTTTGACGAGTTACTGGCAGGTGCATTTTGCTAGACGCTTACTCAATACCAACTGACCCACCCATTTCTTCCTTTAAAACTAGCATTAAATCTTGTACTGCATTAGGTTCACCAGAAACAGCAAACGTTGGCGCGTTACAATCTTCACAGACAGCACCAATAGCCAAATCAATACCTACCATTCCATTGGTGTCCATGATTTCAAATGTATTTTTTGGAGCCTTACCGCCACACTCATTACATGTGACAAAAGGTGGTAGAGCATGAGTTCCGCTGCTCTTCTTATTAATATTGTTAGTCAAATAGCAACACTTCTTGTATTTTTTACCACTCCCACATGGGCATGGTTCGTTACGTTTTACCGTCATATTTATATCTCTTTAATCCAATGTTGATACAATCTCTTTAGAAATATCTGTAAATTTCGCAGCTTCAATGCCAGCGCTTTCACAAAACATTTTAATTAGGGTAATGTAACTAAGCTTGACCTCATCTAAACTAGGCGGATCAATTTCATCTGCTTCATAGTCCGCAATTCTTGCGCCACCTGCGTAAATTCTATAATCGTCCCACGTAATCATATTACTAAAATCATTAACGTGAAATTCGCCCCACTTTGCAGCTGCTAGATTTCCCATTACCCACTTCTGCAACTCACGACCTATAGACTCAGCTGTACCTTTATGGTTTCCCATACTTATCTCCTCCATTTATTCTAATCTCGCTATTTCTCTGAAACGGCCACTTTAAATGTATTTAGACATTGCTGCCCGACATCATTCCTTGTACTACATCGAACGCTATAGCTTTCACCTGAGAGCCTAGTCAAATTAAATACATTGCGAACTTTCGCACCACAGTTGCCACAAGTAACAGTTGTTAAGTTGTTTGGGTTTTCTATTACAGGGTGCTCCTTTTCTTGCGGGTATACTTCCGTAATATTTAGCACTAATTCAGTCATCTTAGTTCCTTAATCCAACACTCTCATTTCTTCTTTTTTTGTAAATCAAACACTGCTTTAGAACCATCACTGTTTATAAATTTTACTTTAACTATGTCGTACTTTGTAAGTAGCTTTAACGTATTATCATCAATGTAGTTTTTATTGATGCCTGGTTCATTCGCCCATGTTAAGAAAGCTCGTAAATATCCAGCCGCAAGATTAATAATGTCTTTTACATCCACTTCAGACAAAGCTTGAATTGAAAGTAATGTTCCTAACGATATTATAAACTCTATTGAGCCTGTTGTTTTTATATTCTCAACTATCAAGGGAGGACTTTCTTATAATATTTCATCCATTATCTCATTGGATAATCTCGCATCACTCTCAGTAATTTCAAGCACCCTAAATTTGAAATCATTAATATAGGCACTACTTAAACGTAAGGAGTAGTCGGAATACAGGTTTAGGTTAGAATGTAGCTTTCTAACCTTTTGAGGAATAGTGCCATTAGCTTTGAAAGCAACATATAACAAAGCTGTACTTAACTTCAAATAGAATGCTAATTCATTGGTAGATATATCATTATTTGATAGATGTACTTTTAAATACGAGCTCTTAATTTCTAAGTCTTGTTTCAGTTCTGAAATATAATCAGCCATATAAATTATTCCACTTTCTCTATTGTGATATTGATATCAGGCCATACTTGCTTCATTGCAGCAATACCGAAAGCATGAGCATTTTCTATTGATTCAAAAATTGCTTTCGTTTGTGATACAGGTTCTTTGTTAGGAGGAATGATCATATCTAATTGATACTTCCCATTACTTTTAAGTTCTGCTTTTAAAATTACATTTGAGGCCATTATTATTTCCTTGTTATATTTTGGAGTCTGAAAATTTGGTTCATTCCAATGTAACTATTTACGTTTACTTTTATTTTTGAAAACATACTTAAAAAGCTTTTCATAATCCCTTGATACGGCAGTGATCATGCTAAACATACCTATTTGCAGAAGGTAACCTCTCAAGTTATCGCCTAAGAATGGAAGCATGAAGCTGAGCAGTATAGAGATACCTGCAACCCAACCAAAGAGAGCTGTCATCTTTTCATAACGATAAGTGTTATGCTCCCCTCCAAATACGTTTGCAAACATTATTATTGCCGCAGGTATCCAAGGATTTACAAAATCCAAACGAAACTCCTTATCACTTATTACAATACTTAATTCGCTATGATTTGCTTTATTAAATTCTCTAATTTTGTGCCAATCTTGCGTGGTGGAATGGAAAAAATCTCATTTCTTGTAACTATAGTGTTTTTCCAAAATGCCTCGGAAGTAGAGTTATAGCTAATTTTATCTTTTTTAAATAACATTAAAGCCAAAGTGTTAGCTTCTTTCTTAGTAAAGTGCTGTCCCTTAATCTCTCCCTGAAGCCATTTATATCGGCGGCGGTATTTATCAAAATATCCATGAAGCAATGATTCATACTGAGCACTATCTAAAGCAAGCAAAAATTGAAAGTCGTATGGCTTGTATAATCTACAATGCTGATGCTGATAAACACGCTTTCTAAGATCTGTTTTTACATGACCTATCTTCATAATTCTTTTGTTTTGAGATAAAAGAACATAAGTCCATCCTCGCTTGTAAACCTTTGCATCTTCTAAATTTCGAATGACCTTCAAATTCCGAATTCCAATCCTATTGTTTTTGGTCAAAATCTGAAAAACTTTGTGTTGCGTAAACAATTTTGTCTTCACCACACCTTGCAGCATCGGCAACTTTCATATTTAAAGTGCAACCAGTAGTAAATAAATTACCAATACGATCTTCAAGCTCTTTTGCTCGTCGTCTCTGATCACTTGTGTAACTATTGTCTAATGAAACTGCTTTTAACCCAGCTAATAAAAGCGACATATCACGCGCATTTAACTCCATTACTACTCTCCTTATTCCAATGCTCACTCAATTAATCCTCGAGCCCGAAGCTCGCAAATTTCATCTGAGTCCGAGGGCTCACAACGCTCACCACACTCACACTCGATATATTTGCTCTCGTCCAAGTGGTCTTTCATTGTAACTTCACTGGTTGAGCCGCAGCTTGTGCAAGTGTATTCAACCGATAGTTGCTTGACCGTGAAAAGCCGCTTACAGTCCCGCCCTGTGTCGCGTTCTTTGCCAGTACAAAAAAACTGATTCTTATCAAAATAAACCGGAACAGCTGGTTGCGTGCATAGGCTGTTTGTGCACCGAACTACGCTGCCAGTTACTGCATCTGGAAAAACCTCACTACCTAATTTCTTCGCATAATCCTTTTCTGTTATTTCAAATTTCACGTTTAATTGCTCCTTTTTCCAATCAATTAGTCTGCTTACTTTATTTAATAATATTGTGCTTTTTAAGATAAGCAGCCACTGCTTCTGGTGTTCCAAATGCACCGATCAACATTTGTTCTGCATGTTGTTTGCTTCCTTTATCGTCTGCATTTAAAAGCAGCTCATACCAAGTCTTAACCAAAACCAGCGGAGGTTCTTTCATCATTATTTCCAACTAGTGTGTTTTAACGGCTTCAACAGCCATTGTTAACTGGTCATCTGCAAAGGACGGTTTAAAGCGAAAACCAATTCGATACAAACAAGTCATTAACTTATCAATACTGAATTTATCAATTCGACCATTAACCAAATCACTTACGCGAGGTTGGGTTAGTCCTAATTGAATCGCTGCATCGGCCTGTGACCAATTTTTAGCATTGATAATGTCACGAACAACAATCATCAGATCTGAGCGCGTCTGTAGTTCAGAGGCTTCTGCTTTATCTTCTGTAATTGCATCAAAGATATTTGAGTATTCAAGAGTCATCTTAATAACCTTATTGATTAACTTATAAGCACCATATATCAGTGCTGATATATATACAAGTGCTGATATATTTATTTTATTTCATCTTGCATTAGCTTGTACCGCTTCTTCGCAGTGTCCATAGCCTGTTTATCCACTCCGTTAGTAGTCTTGGTAAACGAATGTAAGATGAACACTGTATCGGCAAACTTTGCAACGTAAATCGTTCGGTATGCTGGTCTGCCGTTCTCTATCAGCTCAACCGCACCAATACCTACACTTTCCTTTAAGTGCTTAAACTTGCTAAATGGCTCTTTGTTTTGACAGATAGCGTTTAAATCATTTGCAAAGCGCTTTTGAATTTTATCGGGCAACGCTAGAAACTCTTTTTTTGATTGATTATTTATAAACTTAAACTTTTTCAACTGGCTAACGCCCCTCTAATATCATTTATTATTTTATTCCTAGTGGCGGCACTGATTTATACAAGTTATTCAGTGCATCAGTTAATCGCTGTGGATCAGGGATGATGTATGTATCAGTCATATCATCACTAGCATGGCCTATAGCCATTTGTATAACGTCATAATCGACACCAGCATCAGATAGTAGGCTGGCGGTACTTTTACGCCCTGAGTGGCTTGAGCCTTGTTTAAAGCCGCAACTCTTAAACAGGTTTCTA
>NZ_JACJFH010000016.1:0-66789 GCF_014164495.1 Pseudoalteromonas sp. SG41-5
GCCCATCACCGCCATATTGTGCGCCAATCAATGCAAATAACACTTGGTTTTGACTTATTGAAAAAGTAGACCCGCTACAAAATGCCCACTGCCTAGGTGAGAATGTAGTAGCAATCATTTTTATTTCACCGACAAATGACTCAGACATGCTAGTTTCCTTTTTTAATTTCTAGCTGGAAAGGTACCTTCCAGTGCAATACAAAAATTAAGTACGAGTAAAGGTTGAAGATTAGTATGTGGCGACCCACTCCCGCTACTACTAACAACATCCTGAGCAAGTTCTGTCAAATCTAACGATGAACCGTATACGAAAGGTTCAGCTGAGGTACCCTTATTATCCTTTGATTCAGAAAATATACGATCTGTAAACGCGGGGCTATTAGCGGCTATGCTAGCCGTAGCTTTTACTGCATGCGTATGCGCTGGCATTTCATCTAACGTTAACCTAACCGTTTCCTCCCCTGAACTATCTCCAGCATAAAAGGGACGGTTTTCAGTGCTCAAAAACCCACTACCGATAGGCGTGCGCCCCCGTAAGTCCGGTAACTTAAAATCACTTGTTCCATTACCACCAAACTGAGTCCCTAATAGAGCATACAGTGCCCCATTCTGTGTAATTGCGATCACTCCACCATTACAGAATGCCCAATTTTTTGGGGCAAAATCAAACGCAAATGGTCGTATTTCAGATATAAACGGATCAGCCATATAAATCTCCCTACTCACTTTTATTAAACGAATAATTTAGTCTATTAAACACGAAGTACTATTTTTGTGTCGTGATGTATATCTCATACTCAGTTTCGCTATTTGGTGATAGAAACAGCTCTGCATCATTAAATGCATCGTGTGTGAGTCTATATGTGCCTTGTTCTAAAGGTTCATTTGCAGAGCCTTTAAGCAAAACACGAAATGCATCCCATTGTTCCCCATTCAGTTTTGTTCTATCAACTGATGATACCTTTAACTCTACTTCACCATCTTGACCAGCAACCTTAACAATTGACCCTTGTGCTCTTTCAACATTTTCAAACGTAAACTTTTCCATATTCAACTCCTGTGTTTAACTTCGCTTAGTCACACACCACTCATTAATTTCACTGGGTGTGGGTACCACGCCATAAATTCATATGGCGGGCTAATTGATTCAACTTGAAACCCTAAACGCGCATACAACTGCTTAGCAGCAAAATTATATTGCTCAACGGTCAGTGTTAAAGGTGCACCAGATTGTAATGCAGCACTTTGAAACGATTGGATTATCGCTGAGCCAAAACCATGCCCTCTCGCACTTGGTAAAAAGCCAATATCGACGATACGAATTTCATTTGGGCCAAAATCAATGGTTGCCTTACCGATTGCTTCATGATGTTTTTCAATAATAAAGTACATTGCATTGGGGAACTTATCTCCATACCCTTGGGTTTGAGCTTTAAACTGCATTTCCACAATTGACTCTACAAAATCTTTTTCGCCATCAATTAACTGTAAGTCTTGTCGCATTAAACTATGCAGCTTTTCTAAAAAAGGCTTATCGTTTGCATTTGACGGTCTTATATTTAAGCCCTTAGGAATATTAAGTTTCATTACCTCTTTAGCTCCTTAGCTTACTTTTTTTACTACAATATGTTTTTTCTTTAGAGTTCATAATTAAATCCAACAACCACTCATTAACATTACAGTCTATGACAAGGTTGATTCTTGGTGTATCACCAGTATTTATTACAGAATGTTCCGCATCGGCATTTATATACCAACAGCTGCTCTGACTTATTGGAACTTTTAAATCATCCACTAAAAATTCAACATGTTCAGATGTCTCTAAAGAAATATGAATACGTGCCTGGGCTGATAGCTCAATACTCAATCCAAGGTCTCGGTGGGGTTTAATCAAAGAGTTGGGGGAAAGGCGCATAAGCCGTGCAGATAAAATGTTACATTTAAATTGTGACAATAACTCACTAATAGAAGGTAAATATTGAAGGTGATCGCCATCAATAAAACTTGAGCTAGACTCAATTGCGAAAGATTGCAGAATCACATCCTTATCAGCATGTTCAACAGGCACTCTTAAAGGCAATACATCCCAATCGCCCTGATAACACTGGGTATTAACATGTCTAACCCATTCTAATTTTTTTGCTACAAGCAAATCGGCAGACATCTTTTTTACATTATAAAAAATTTCAAGCTTGGCAAACGAAATGACTGGAGAGACTATATTCTCACCAGCATTAACAACTTCAGGAATAAGTATGTCATCATTCATTATTTGTTCTCAAACGAAGAGAATGAATGAGCAAGTATTTAATCTTAAAACAAAGTGTATACAGGATGGGGGTGAAATCGATTTCTGTATGTATATTGTTGCGGTATGTTGAGCTACTTTCACTCACTATAACGGCTTTAGCACATGACTCTAATTGCATTTTAAGTAAAGACTTTAAATAACAAATTATTGGTTTTGCGCGCCGTAAACGCTTTGTAAGCTGTGAACTTTGTGCTTCCATACTGAAATATTCCTTTGATATCCAATTATCGTGCTAAATTCTATTAGGGAATTAATGCTACATTCAGTTAAGAGCTTAGTTTAAAAGCTATAGGGTACAACTTTAATTTTCATTTATTTTATATAGCTTTAATTTATTTGACTTATATCAAACATCATAAAAAACCATAAAAAATAAAAGGCTTAGTAAATGCAGCTTAATTTAAATTATCTTGAGCATGGCACAGGAGTGTTATAAAAAACATTACACGTTATTACATGGCATCATTTTTATTCTTATAAATAACTGCAGGCTTGATTTTGCTTAGCTTTATAATGAGCTCATATTTATATATTGCACAATTCGAGGACTATTCGTCCTATTTGGACAACTACCATGCGGCAGTGTATGTTGCCAAACAATTAAACTGCCCGCTTTTGCAGGCAAAGGCGTACTGTGCCATTGTTGGCAATTAAAATGATGTGGATTGGTGTTTTTAGGTAAGCTAGCAAGCCAGCCGTCTATTTTTTTATGAAAACCAGGAACACAACTAAACGCACCTTGATCAGCGGTAACGTCAGTAAGGTACAGTAACCCTTGCGTTGCAAAGGTGAGCGGTTTATTAAAATTAATATCCCAGTGCAGATTTGGCCCGGGAAACTGCCAACTCAATGTCTCTGGCGGGTTAAAACCAACCCTATCTGTACTTACAGTTAAATTACTTTTACCCCACAGTTGCTCAAAAACATCCCGCACCTGAGGCTGCTTCCGAATAGCTTGCATTGTTATATCATTAAAAATTTGTACCATAACTCCTTGTTTAAGATCATGATTTCGGTACCATGAAGCAGGATTGTTTTTATCCATATTCAAACGTTCATAAATCATATTACAAACGTTTTCACATAGCGTTTTTTCTACCAACTCAGGAATAATAACGTAACCATTATCATCCCAGCTTTGCCACTGCTGTGATGTTAAAACATAATGACGAGGCTGATTTAGTAATATTTTTTGTTGTTTTGGGTCTTTTTGCTGAAAAAATGCTGCTACCTTTTCATTTAACTTACTTTTAACTGTATTTGAAATAGCTATGCCATAACGCTGTTCTACCCAGTTTTCGAACGTTAAAAAACTATCACTCGCAAAAATATATTCTATAGTCGGTGTAAGCCCTAAACCTAAAGTATCCATGATCATGACATCAAGCGACCATTCGTCTTCTATTATTTTTTTATCCGCACAGCCTTGTTTTTGTAATTGCGCTTTGTGCCACATTCGTTTTAATTGAAATAGACCTAAGCGCCCAGTTTCTTTATAACAAGGTAGTATGCTCTGCGTTGTTGTGTGCAGAGATGGCACTTTTGCTATCAATTCATTTTGCATAATAACTCCTTTTTCTTACCTGATTTTAGACAAGCAAAACACCTTAAATTGATTTATTAACACTAGCTAAACTTAATTAGAATAGAGTGCTATATTACTGTAAGCAACAATTGTAATTGCTAAATACAGGGAGTGGTATGAACACTGAGATTGAAAAAATTCTCGCCTTTGTTACTCATATTGGAATAAAGCACAGGTATCAAACGTTAAACGAAAAGACTTTTTTGCCGGGAATTAAAGTAGCCCAGGGAACTTTACTACTTGATTTAGAAAAATGCCTCTACCCTGGTGACATCCTTCATGAAGCAGGGCATATTGCAGTAACCTCAGAGACAAACAGAACCTGTTTAACCGGCGATATGAAAAACCATGATCACCAAGCCGCTGAAGAAATGACCGCGATTGCATGGTCATGGGCCGCAGCCTGTTACTTAAATATTGCACCCGATGTTTTATTTCATAAACACGGTTATAGAGGCAGTTCAGCTAGCTTAATAACCGCTTTTAGCAATAATACTGGCTTTGGCTATCCGCTGTTGTATTCATGGTTTATGTGCGAACAACCTGATCACCCCAACGGTTATCCAAACATGTTAAGGTGGCTTAGAGATGACGCCTACACACAAGCTCAACTAAAAAAATTACAATAAATACGATAAGGAATATACGTGCTTGATAATAACTTTTCCTCAGAGCAGCTTACTTTACTATGTGCTGACTTAGCTCAACTAAGATTAATAGCCGATTTAACACTTGCACCTACGATGCCTTACTTTGCTGAAAAACCTTATCCAATTGGCCGCTGTAGAGAAATAAGAGACGAGGTATTTACATTACTACAAGCACAACTGCCGCACACAAACAAACCTGGACTTAGCTTATTAAAAGGTCTTATTGCACAGGGCAATCCTTTACAAAAAGCCTGGGGTTCACTGCGGGATGAGTATTTTCAAAACGCATTTATTATTGGTCCTTGGTATATTGATGTTTCTAACGACACCGTGAATGCCAATAAACCCAGAGTAGAGATTTTGCCTTTAGCGACATCAAACTTTACCCCAATTAAAGATTTTACTCAGTTTGTAAAAATAGCCCGTAACTATTGGAAAGTTGAGGTGTATAGAAATGATGTATGCCCAGCTCTTGCGCCTTATATGCCACTTTTATGTGTTGGCGATAACGGTACTAGCTGGCTAGGAGCTGCAAACGACGACATGCTAAACATCGCAATAAACAGCCAATTTACCCAATCAAAAGCAATATTAAAAGTTCTGCCAAGCCCACCAAAAGAAATAATACAGCGCTGGCAATCGCTGTTATTAAACTTCACTCACGACCCTTTATTGATAACAAAAGGAGATGCAATCATCTTTTGTGATGAATACAGTAAAAAGTTACAGCACCCCGATCTAGCACACAGGGATGCCGCTGTGATTGCCTATTCATCGTTACCAAAGTCAGTGTGATTTAGAATATCAGTGCAACACTCATTGTAATGATGTGTAATAGAAAAGCCTGCCCTTGTCCCTGTACTCCTTAGAATTTATAAAGCGCTATGACACCTAGACTTATAGCGCTTTAACAAATTGTTAGCTAAAACGCTTGTAACCCCTGCCATGCCAATTGCAGCGCAAGTAAGGTTAAAACAACCCGAAAAATACGTTTAAACTTAGCCGCAGAAATCCGCTGTAATAACTGTAAACCAAGCCACGTGCCAAGCCCACCACTGATGATCATTGCCGCAACTAAAGGCAACCACTGCCAAAACGAAAAACCTACAAAGCCATACAAAATAGCTTTAAAAGTATGTTGCACACTCATACAAGCGGAAAAAGTAGCGGTATATCTTAGCTTTTCATAATTATTAACATACAAACAACTGCCCACTAACGGGCCACTTGCGCCAACAAACATCGATAAAAATGTTGTCACAGCACCAGCTGTACTGCGCCATAAAGCTGAGGTTTCACGCAACTTTGGCGTCACTCCCCATAATAAATAAAGTACAAACCCTGCCACGACAATTTTCATCAATTCAAGTGGAATACGGGTCACAATAGACGACGCAGCAAACGCACCAATAAGCCCACCGAGTGAAAAGTACGCAAACATACTTTTATCAAGGTGTTTAAAAGTCAGCATAAACCTATTGGCATTTGAGCCCAGCTGCACTAACCCATGCACCGGAATAACAATACTCATAGGCAATAACGATGCCATCACCACCAACAACATCAACCCGCCACCAGCACCAAAAGCCGCCGAAATCATCGACGTTACAGCCGATAATATAATAAGCCCAATCACGCTGAGCGGCGTTAATAAATCGCCAGCTAAAAATTCCATATAAGATCACTTGGCAAGTAAAAGAGAATAATGACGTTAACATGAGTAAAAATAAGATGCGAGTACCTAAAGCACCAGTAAAATGAAGCGCTTATTTCAATAAAATAAAAATAAGCGATGAGCTATTAAAACAATAAAACACTTCGCCTTAAACATAAAAAAACCCGCAAAATTGATTACTCAAATTTGCGGGTTTTTTAGGGTTTTTAAATCAACGAATTTAAAAACCGATATTGGTGGAGCTGGGGGAAGCCCAATCAACAAAATAACCCTATGTTATTAAAGAGATAACGATATTTTAAATTTCATAATATGGTACTGGCTGTGGTACTACCAATTCGCTATCGGAAAGGGATATGAACCGCCGTCTGAAGCCCTTTAAGCAAATGAAAAATAACAAATAATACTTTCAGCAGTTGTATATTATCGTGTATGTTCGAAGATTATAGATGCTGTTCCTATTCAAAGCAATATTTATGCTTTTTACAGCAATTTTAAGCCGTGTATTTTTTCATAATGAGGTGTTTTTATGGCAAGTGATCAACCAACTGCAAATGAAATTGAGAGTATTTATATTGATGGTCAACTCGTTCACCCTTTAGATATAGAAAATCCTGATGCCTTTTTTACAAATTTAGTGCGGGATGAACTTGAAAACTATTTAGTAGAGGAAATACAACAACTCGATAATTTAACAGCAGCAACAAACGTCTTTAATAAAATGGTTGATGAATTCATTAATTACGCTGTAACGACTTATCTTGGGCACGTAGAAACTGATTCAATAGTCGTTGTAAAAGAAGAAAGTACGATACTACAAGTTATTGAAGAGTATCGTGAAGCTGACGCAAAGCTAGGTGCAAATGAACTTAACCATAATAACTTAGATATTTTTGATTATGCGGGTGATTTACTAAGAGGGCTGGGAATTCCAAACTTGGGATTGGCTATAAAAGCAAAACGAATTGAAATTATGATTCGCGAGCAAACACAAATTCAACTTGAAAAAATAGGTGGGCTAAAATATTTAAATGCCCAAGCTATTGAACGCGGCAGGCAAGGTGGTCAAAACAAAGCTCTTAAACAAAAAGAAGTTGTGTTTTTTGTTTTAAGGGAATACGAAAATAACTATATGAATTCAAAGCATAGCCAAGCCCGTGCTGCAAAAATGATAAAAGATAAAACCAATGAGCACATCCAAAACACACCAGAACTAAGGGCACAACTTCAGCCGTTTAGCGAAACCTCTGAAGCCGTTTTGAAATGGATTTCTAACTTTAGTAGCTACATGACAAACCAAGTTTGGCCGCCAAAAACCTCATCTGCGGTTAAAGAATATTATGAGTCTAGGTAATAGGTCATTGTATGGTTTTGGTATTAATACCAACCCACGCTGACTAAATGATCAATAATAGACAATCAGCTTTTGGGGAAAAGGTACGGCCATAAAGCCGTACCCACTGTACCTCCGTTATTTTTTGCCTTGGTAATTAGGATTATTCGGGTTTAACTGATTACCACGATTATCCTGCGCTTTTTGATACGCAGGGTTATTACCTGAAGTACCTTTATTACCGTTATTTTGATTAGCTTTGTGATTGTTGTTAGACATAGTAGTCTCCTTTAAAGATTAAAAAGTAAATTCGATTTTAGGAACTTCAGCGATTGCTAAAGCTCCTTCAATCGTCGAATATCCTTTTTAAAATTTTTAAACGCTCTACAATCACTAGGGGTACTTGGCACCGTTACTTTTATACCTGAAGGTGTTATTAGTCTTGGGTGCCTGCCTTGTTTAATAGACCACCCTTTCTTCTTCAACAAGCTGCGCACTAGCATATTTATATCTTTGTCACTGCTATACTTTTTCATTAACAAAGTCCTAAAAGAGTAACTTTGTTTATTGACGTATAACATTGCTTCTTAGCATCACTGGTACCACGACGAAAATTACAGCTTTCTGTCATGTTACAGCTAATAGTGAACTCTTTAATGTTTGTCATGTAAACCTCCATTTGTTGCTGACAAACACAGATTCACCTAGTGCAATGCACTAAAAAGCTTTATTTTAAAATAATTACATTTTTTGAAAATAATCTAACAAATCATCAAATTCTTCAGCCTCTTTGTGCTGGGCATGGACATGACCAATAAGTTGTTTAACACCGCTATTATTAGCCTTAAATTGGTTTGATAACGCTAAAGCCTTTTCCATATCATTATTTAGATAAGCCAAAAGTAGGTTGTCTGTAGGGCTAATAAGTGCGGATTGGGTAAGGAGCGCATGAAGTAAACTCAGGTTTTTACCTAACACAAGCTGTGGGAGTGTAGCAAAAGGGTTGGGAAGCCTGACAGAATAAAGATCCATCTCACTTGCCAAGTCATCAATAAATTGAACTGCGTTTTGATTACTAAGAGCAATTCCCATTAAAGAATTATTTTCAGCAAAAAGCAGTTTAATCGTTTTTACAGATTCATCTCTAAAGCGCCTGTCTTCGAAAATCTTTTTTACGTCTTTAGGATCAGTAAAAATAGCATTCAGCAATAACGCGTTAAACAACACATCTAACTGCCCTTCAGCTAGATATTGTTTAGATCTCTGAACAACTTTCTCAGTATTAACTTTGATAAGCTTGTTTCGCACTAAAGAATTAGCTTTGTCTTTTAAGTAAGGACTCTCTTTGGCAACATCAATTCCAAATAAATCACGAATTGCATCGGGGATTGTTAAACCACTAGCCATTGCATGATGCTTCTTCAATTAACTCATTTGACGTTATTTCTTTGAGGTTTTTTCTAGTAATCGATAATTGAGCCACTGCTTTAGCTAAATCTAGCCACTTTCGAATTCCACCTTGTTGCCTATTCGACTGATAGTAATTAGGACAATTATGCTGTTGTTTTATATATTGCTGAAGAACGCCAATACAATAACCTGCTCTCATAGCTTCAGCCATTGACGTATGAAGTGCTGCAAACTTTCCCTGCTCGTTTTGACGATCAAAAATAACGGTCGCCTCTAAACAAGATGCCTGTAAAAAAGCAGCATCCTCGACTTCAAAAGTAGATTGCTTAGCATATATTTGGGTGCTATAGAGAATACATAGTAGGGTTAATCCGATTATTTTTGTCATACTTCATCCATGTTTTAGTTATTTATAGCATCATAATATGCTTCGAATATAAGGTTCTCGAAAAGCCCACTTATCAAGTAGGGTTTTTAGACGCATCAAAATCAACAGGTTTTTCAGTATGCTCTAATAGGTCAACTAATGGGGTTGCAGCATATACAGCCAAAATAGTCATTAATACTAGAGCAAAACGTATCGATTCAGACGTGTGATTTAGGTACTCAATACCTATGAAGCCTTGAGTACTTATCTCCGCAAAAATAACAAAATAACAGCCAGAAAATAAAATCAAATATACACTCGCTATTGAGAAAGCAAAGCGCTTCAGGGACTCTTTAAGCCCAACATTCAATCTATAACTTCGAGTAATAAAACGCCAAATAACCGCAACGAGTATGATAAAGGAACTTATTTCAATAATATCTAATTCGGCCAAACTCACGCTGTATTCAAAAAATGAAAACGGTATAAATAAAAGTCCTATTACAGTAACCAAACCATAAATTAAATTTAATAAAAAAGACCTGACACCCGCAACGAAGTGTACGAGTAGGTTATCAATTGTGCTAAGAAGTGATTTCATTTTCATCCTTGAATTTATTAGAAAATATATTTTTCAATATCATCCCTTGTTGCATAATAAAGGTCCAGAAAAATATAAGTAAATAGATTATTAAACTCAAAAGGGCAATAACATGGAAGACTTTAAACGCTTTGATGAAATAACACAGATGGATGACAGGCACCGGCTAATGGGCTTAATTACAGGAGCTCCTATTAGCCTTGAATACATTTACAAATGCTTAGAGCAAGAAAAATTACACACAAACGTACCTGAAGAGGTCAAAAATCAGTTTAATGTCCTTAAGAATATGGCTTTATATACATATTTTTCTTACTCCTTAGCGCCAGAAGTTAACTTCAAAACATACACTCTTTTTGAACTTTCATTACGTTTAAAAATAAAACCAGAAAAAAGAATGATGCTTCGACAACTCTTAAATCATGCAGTAACTCAACAACTCATCTCCGATAAAGGATTCCGACATATCAAATCACCTTCAAAAAATAATAAATGGTGTAAATCACTACCTAAACTATTACCAGATTTAAGAAACCCAAAGGCGCACGGCTCAACAAGCTTGACCGGTGACTGCCTAACTAACATATCAATATGTGTAGATTTTATTAATCAATTATTCACTGAAGCAGATTCAAGTAATGTTGATTAGCGAAAGTAATAGGCTGCAAAGTTTACAAATCATACTTTTATACTAATATTGGTTAGGGTTACTATAATTTTAATAAGGATGAATATGAATGTAAAACACACACCACCTAATGGCGAAAGCATTGTTCACAAAGGACAGAAAGGTGGGACAACTGGTTGTGGTATAAACACAAGAGATAATTCAACTCATTGGGCAAATACTACAGATAGGATCACATGCAACAAAAATGGTTGTAAGAATTAATTTAGCTTGAAATCAAGGGCCAACTTACTAGCCCTTAATCTACTTCTAAATCCAGTCGTAACTCTTTAGCTGCTCCCACGCGGAGGTTACATGCTCTAAAGACATTAAGCTCTTCTTACGCTCATTCCAATTTTGAATAGCCATAAATGCTTGCTCAGGTGTGTTTGCATGCTCTTGTTTAGCAACCCAATGAACTGTCGCTAATAACTCCACACCATATGGTGACTCATACCCTTCGATTAAATCTGTAACACGCGCTATTCGAGAACTTATTTCAGGGTTAGAGCTTGCTAAAAATAACTTTGCATCTTCGAGTGTAGTTTCAACTGGACGGATTTCAGACTCAACAACACCATCGCCTACACCTTGAATATAATGACCGTCCATCGTATTTAAAGCATGCCTTAACGCATCAGCATAAGGACCAAACTTATCTTTAACAAAGTTAAGTCGCATATCTTCACCAGCTGCCTGTAAAAAGTAGGCAAGCTTTTGCACTTCAATTTTTGATAAGCCATAACTAACTGATTGGTACGATTGTAATAGAGCTAAAATTGCAGCCCTACCTGGAGTCATTTTTGGCTTAGGGGTACTTGTTTGCATGTCTTGTGCTTTTATAGAATCTGTCGGTTCATATAAATAAACATCAAGTTCTGGAATGTCAGCCAGATACCTTAACATTAAAGGTTTTACTATTTCCCAATCGAGCCCACCATTACCACAACCTAAAGGTGGAATAGCAATAGATTGGATGTTTAACTCTTTAATACGAGCAACTAAATCTTGTAAACCAGCTTCAATATCTTTTAAGCGAGAATCACTGCGCCAATGACCTTTTGTTGGGAAATTAATAATAAGCCGAGGAGTGGCAAGTGCACCCAGTTCAAAAATAAACATTTTACCTAGGGCAACGTCTCCAGCTTTACAGGCTGTCGCATAAGCTTTGTAATTACTTGGCCATTTATTTTTAAACTGTAACGCAATACCTTTACCCATAACGCCAACACAATTAACGGTATTGACTATCGCATCAACATTTTGCTGTTGTAAAAGATTGCCCTCTACTGATTTAATACTCATACAGCCCCAAAATAACTCTTAAAAATACCAAGCTGGCATAACAACTACTGGCAAGTCTAACGCAAAGCGTCTCAAAATAGCATTAACTTCTTGCGCTTTTGTTTGGTTGGCTACACCAATTCGTACTCCCCAAGTAAGTGGTACTTGCTCTTTTATCAAAAACTCAGCCATACGTTTTTCTAGCCTTTGTGTATATCGAGGGTTAGTAGGCACTGCATGAAAAAATTTACAATACCCATCTAAACTAGGCTGTTCTGTTAGAAGCTCCCAGTCAATTAATGTATGTAATTGTTTTAAGTCCGTACTTGGTTTGCTATACGCAATAGTCGCATTTCGATCAAAAAATATATACTCACGCATACCTGAGCGATAAGCTTCCTCTATTGTTAATTCAAAATAAATAATATCAGTTTGACTATACTTACAACCCTCTACTCGCCCATTATGAATTGCAGATAACATTGGTGAACGTGGTGCAAAATAAAAAGGCACATAATCATGAATACTTCCACCAGGAGGGTTAATTACCTTTTTGTTAGCACGAGTGCTTTGCGCGCCTTTATGAGCAATATTATTGTATGTAATGCCTAATCCAGTTGACTTCGCTTTACTCCACAATGCTTCGTGCTGACAAATCATCGGCAAGTTATCAATCGCAGTAATATGGAATATTCGCACAGGCCTAGGCATGGTCATAAACGATTTGTCCTTTTGTAAGGGCGCTTTTCTGCATGTATTTTATCCGCAGGTTCTAGCAAACCTATTGCATCAGTGAAATACCGCAGTCCAGCCCATTGGTTATAGCAGCCAATTATATAAACTCGCTTTTTAGCTCTTGTAACAGCAACATTGAGTAAATTAGGTTTACTAGCAGCCCATTTAGCAGCCCCTGCACTATCAGTTGCACCTAAAACAAAAATTACTAATTTTTCTTCTTTACCCTGGAACGTATGAACAGTTCCTACCCGCCCTTCTAGCCAACTTTTAAACTCGGACTCACTAAATTGCTGGTGTGAAAAATGTTTATTGAGGTATTTAATCATGCCCTTTTTAACATTAGAAAATGGTGAAATGATATAGCAGTCAGGTAAATGATCTTCTCTATTGATGAAATCATAAAGCATTGAAAGTACATATTCAGCTTGTTCAGGGACAAAATGTTTACTCTGCTCTGTTCCACTAACGTCAAACCAGCTACTAGGGCCCCATATAAATGACTCTGTTTCAGCTATATCATCTAAACCATGAATCATTTTATTGTTATAAGCTATTTGATTTGATATTGAAAACATAGGATCACTACAACGACGATGCACGCGCAAAGGACTACCCAGCCATTTATCATATGCTATTTGCGAAGTTCCGTAAGGGTTTACTCTATCGGCAAGTTCCTGCACTGAAGTCAAAGAGGGCGACCAGTCAAGCCAATCATCTTGTAATAAACGCTCTCCCAAAAATTCAACTATGTCTGGCGGTATAGTAAATACAGGCTCAATTTGTAGTGGATCGCCAACAACTACAGCACGTTTTGCTCGTAATAATGCGCCAACGGCTAGCTGAGGTGCAGCTTGACCAGACTCATCGATAAATAACCAACCTATATCACCTTGCCCAAAGCTTGAAAACTGATTCGTTACCGATGCAAACGCGGAAGAGACTACCGGACAGATCATAAAAAACAATTGCCACATTAATTTCGCATCGTCTGGTTTAGTAATTTTGTCTTGCAATAAATCAGGGAGTTTATTGAGAGTTTGACTCAGGCCATTATTGTAACTCGCCACTAGCCAAGCTTCATGCAGGTTAAAAGCTGCAATCGTTAATTCAGAGCGAAGTTTATTAAGTGTTTGACTGTGCCCAAACGCCTTGCGCTGGTGGACTGTTGTATCTAAGTCATCGTTAGCTGATACAAACATCACATCAGGATGAAGCACCAGGATTTCTTTACACGCACTCTCCTCAGCATGTAATTTAGCTTCGAGTGTTACTACTTGGATTTTTAAAGCTTCAAAAGCTCTCTTTCTTTGTTCAACTCGTAAACAGAATGCACTATATAACACCCTTAGTTTACAGCTTTTAAAAATACGATAATGCCACCAAGGCAAACATTTCTGATGAAGCTTTGATGCAAAAAAATGACATTTTTTATAGCTGACTTCACCCTCTAAGCACTTTTGCTTTAGTTGCTCTAAACTATGCTTTAACCCAGTAAGCGCTTCTAAACGATGTAAATCTGCTATCGCTTTATTTACCGCCTTTTCTGCTTTTACATATAGCTGTTGTGCATCTTTAAATAATGTTTCAGGTTCGCCTTTTTGGCTTAATAATTTAATACCATCAACCAAAGTTGTATAGCTTTTAGAGACCTCATCGGTCTGCATCTTATCTGTTTTATCGAAGAACACTTTATTCGTGAAGCGTTTTCTATTGCCACTATTTCCTAATGCAGCTGCAATCATGCCCCAACAGTTATCTTTTTCTTCAAGACCTATTAAACGTTTTTGTTTTATTTCAACATCGGCTGCTACTTTTTGGGCCACTGATTGAAGATAGGTTAAGCAATTAAACTCATTCCCTAGCGCCTTAATTTGAGGCAGCTCCTTTGTGATATTTTCAACAGCATTATTGTTGCTAGAAACAACAACCATTTCAAAACCGGTGAGTGCAGGTTTAAGTACTTGTATTGAAGAGGCCTCATCACCTATTTTTATTTTCTTTGTTTTAGAAAATGCACCTTTAGCGCTTTTTAATCGAGACAGCACTTTTGCGCGCTTAACAATATTAGCCGCAATAATGTCTCGCAGCATAGTTGTTTTACCAGTACCTGGTGGACCGTTCACTGAATATAAGCCACCAGCTTTTATATGGTCACTAGCTGTATTTATCGAAAACTGCTGCATTAAACTCATAGTATGCTTAGCGCTATCTGGCCATCGCCCTAAGGGCGTATAATCATGAGAAAGCTTTTGCTTAATAATACTCTCGCCTGATTTACTCAATAAATCTGCATAATAGTTTGGTTTATTAAGTAAATATGAATACAACGGAGAACTAGTATCTAGCTCATTCTTTTCTACCAATTTAATAGAACGGGCTATATCTTCAATAAAAAAACTATTTAGTATAGGCACATCATTTTCATTAGTGTGTGAATCAAGCTGCTCGACAGATTCTGCGACTACTTCCTCAACATCAGAGCTATCTTCTTTTAATAAATCAGTAAGTTTACGTAACTTTTCTAAGGCAGCATCAGTAATCAATTTTGAACTTTCAGGAGCTGGCTCTCTGGGTGCATTGTTTAATTGCACTATTAAGGAATAACATGTTTCATTTGGTTTGAATCCCGCCCACTGGGACAAAAACTTTAAGATTTCAAATAGCTCAAAATGGGTAAATGCATCACTTGTATTAGTTTCGTGTTTAATGTTTCTAGCTAACTGATGAATTTTTTTTAATTTATCAGAAAAGTCCTCTACGTCTTGGTCAAAATCACTTTTTCGCAGACTATCTATTTCACCCTTTAATAATTTCCCTAAAGCCCATGGCGCAGTAGACATTTCAAGAGAATCAAGTTTAAGCTCAGCTTGTGCATTTAGTTTAATTTTAGCGCAGCAAGTAATACCGCCATCATCACGTCGCTGCTGCCAGTCTTCCTCTTTTTGAGAATTCATGGAGTGATTATCTGCTAAGCCTTTAAAGTACTCTTTCGTCTGCTGTGCAAACTCGTTACGATTAAAAATGCCAATATAAAGAGTATAGTTATATGCTTTATTGGGATGATAATCTTTGCCAGCCAAACGAATTTGCTGACGGTTAAACCAAGGCAAACTATTTGGATCGTTTTTTAAATCACTTGCTGTGTATTGTAAAAAACCATCATCAGCACCTGGTAGCATATTTTTTAAATCAAAGGTATTAAAGAACTCAGTTTGCAGCCAAAACTGCAAAACCTTTAATGCATGGTTTTTATCAAAATTCATTAATTAAACAATCCTTTTCATTTTTTATTACTGGCCCATCTAAAGTATCTGAAATGATATTTCTATCCATAAGTTTCAAAACCGAGCTATCAATATCAAATGGTAATACTTTAAGTGTGAGCCCGTTCTCAAAAATAAAATCAGGTAAAGGCTTCAAAAATTGAGGTGTCATAGGGAAGATCAGCCAAATCACTGCGGGTTCAAACTCCCCCTTCTGGTAAGTTTGGTTATAGGCCAACATCTGGTATATGTCGCCCTCACTTATTCCATATTTTTTGTTAGGTAAGCTTTCATCAATCACCTTCCACTTTGTATCACCAATAATTAATTTATTTTCTGCTTGAATATGTAAGTCAGGCTTTAATTGGAAAAGCTTGCCATTATTGGGGCGTTTTTTATTGTCGTTAGGCTTATGGCTGATTAAATATTGACTGCTGGTTTGTGTTTTAATGTCATAATTTTGAAATTGTTTTTTCAGACAAATTGGTACGTAATCCTCAAATACACGTTCCATAGGAAATAATATAGACAACATACTTTTAGAACCGTTTATCGATGTAGGACTTTGATCTTTAAAAATCATCTCGATCCACGGTCTAATCGCTTCATAGTGAGACAAATGCCTGCCCCGTTGCCAAGCATTGAGATCCTGCCATATAGCTTTTGAGCTTGTTACTTCTTCAAAGTGAAATAGTAACTCTCTGCAAAGGTGTTGTGTTTTTGCTGTCACGCGTTTGAGCGACCAGAGCAAAGCACTTTTAATTAATCGGTTTTCAGGGCGGTTAGTCGTTAGCTCGTCAAAGGCTATAAAGTGATGGTGTTTATTAACTAAGTTATGCCTGATTTGCTGGCTAACCAGTATTCTACCCTTTATAAAAGGCTCATTACTTTCATGCGTTTCATACTGCCTTGCCACACCACGCTTAATTAATAAGCTAATCTCTTGCAAAAACAATTGAATGAATACGTCAAGTAACGGCATTTTAGCCATATCTAACGATGCATTGTCAGCAACCTTACCTGGTAAATACTGTGTTGCCTTTAACATCTTTATGAGGTTGGAGCGGTTCCAGCTAATACTTTCATCACTCTCAGTATTTACGCTTTTCCGATGTGTTTTAGGCAATATTTCAATTTGATCGCCGCAAGGTAAGCAAATTACACCAACGTAGTTTTGGCAAACTAATACCTCTTGGCGCTTTTCAAAGCCATATCTAAATAACTTATCATGGTCTGCCTCACTGCAAGTTAACAGCTGTTTGAGCGCTTCAAATTGAGAGTGTTTTAGGTTTAAATGATCACCCTCATATTTAGTAATATTACTTTTATACAAGCGAGAAAACTCATAAACAGACCATGTACGCATAAACCTTCCTTAGTTTTGCTCTTGTTCAGAAAAAAGCTCGACAAAATTTTTGTCATCAATACCTTGATAAACAGCTGTATAGTTTTCAATCTCGTCAAAAGCTTTACTGTCTACAAAGTAAGACTTCGCTGCATACTCATCAGAGTCACCAAGCCAAGTTGTATGAGCATCTTTGAGCTCTGAAACAAATCCGTTGCCGTTAAATACTTGCTTAATTTTGTCCCAATCTTCAAAAAAGTATTCTTCCAGTAGCGGCATGATGTTAGTGATAAATACTTGTTTAAGATCCGCTAAGTTACTTACTTTCATTAATAAAGCATGGCCAATAATGTGCTCTCTATCTAATAAAAGTTCTATACGTTTATTAATAGTGAATAAGAGCTTTCTTAAGTTAATACCATCTACATTATCGCTTAATAATGAGTAGTCAGTTCTCAGCTCTTTAAATTCAAAGCGGCGTCTTAATGCTATATCTATATGCGTTAAAGAACGGTCAGCCGTGTTCATTGTGCCAATAATATCGAGGTTGCTAGGTACCGAAAAAGGTAAGTTTGAGTATGGCAAAGTAACGGTAAGTGAATGCTCTTTACCAGCCCGTTTATCTATTTCAATAAGGCTTATCAACTCACCAAATATCTTACTAATATTACCTCGGTTAATTTCATCAATTACTAAGGCATATTGATGTTTAGAGTCAGCTTCAGCACGCTTACACAGCCGTTTTAATATACCAGGCTTTACAACGTAACTTATATCACCATCGTCGTTAGTAACAGGCCTTAAACCCTCAATAAACTCTTCATATCCATAAGATTGGTGAAAAGTCACAAATTCAAAGCGCTTTATTTCGTCCTCAACAGGTGGGCCTGCTTTAAGCTCATTTAGTTGCTCTCTAAAACCAACAATTAATTCATGTTCTTTATCAACAATAGTCCACTTACTATCTGTATCTTTGTCAAAAATTAACGGTTCAATGCGCTTGGCGTACTTAACAGTTTTTGAGTCTTGAATTGCATGAGTTTGCAAAGCAGCCCAAGCTGTCTGACGTATATTGGCAGTTCTTCCATTAAGCGCTAACTTCTTGATAAAATACTCATGATTCACAATATCTGAGACAGATAAATCGTTATCTGCATCCAACAAGATAAGAGTAATAATTTCAAACCAACTTAAATCACTCAATTTATTATTCAACCAAACCCCAAGCTCTTCAGAAGTGCTATTTTCTGTGTATTGTTCTTTTAAAATCTTTTGCAGGGTAAAAGTTTTACCAGTACCAGGTGGGCCGTAGTAAATTAAGTTCGTTGATGTAGTTGTCATATGAGTAGCCAAATCTGAGTTAGTTGGATCACCATTATTGTAATCTCTCGGTAAATGCTTATTACCAGCAAGATCATTTTCTTTGAAAAACGCTTCGTTGCTTACCAGCTCAGCATTTAATTGTGCTTCATTACTTTCAAGGTCATCTGTCAACTCAATCGCAACTCCTTCTTCCCTGCCGTAACGCTCCGGAAACCAAACGATTAATCGGCCTTTATACACTTCAAACTGACCTGCAACTTTCCCTCGAGTTGAATCTAACTGGCGATTTCCAAACCTTAGGGCTGATTCAACATGATCTACATGATAAAAGTCAAAGTTTAAGTTACTTTGACTTATCACCCTGATTGCATCATCTAACACTGTAAAATTAACTGCTTTCTTTTTTAAAAAATTATCGAATGCTTGGGTAGCCCTACATTTTTCAACCCATTGAAACTGGCTGCTATTCTTTGAGTCTATTTGGGTTACGCCTAGATCTTTAAGTGAACAATCATAATATTTCTTTAAAATCCATTCCTCAAACTCTTGCCATTCACCTTTAGGAACTTTAAAAAAAGTACCGTTATAATTTGGTGTCCAGCCTTTCTTATCACCATGATAAGGCTTTAAAGAAGGTAACTCATGAATAATTTCATATTGCCTAAACACCCAACCTTCAGTAAACGGAGCGTTTTCAATTGGTAAAATATCACTAGTAACTTTTACTAATGCTTTAAGGTCGCCACTGCGTGATAGGCTAACAATGTCACCAATATCCACTTGATTAATGAAATGCTGCCCTTGAGACTTTTTAGTACTTTCATGTAATGAAAGGTAATTATGTTCATCCAACCAATCAGATAGCTCTTTTGGGATATCATTATATCCATGTGATAGCTTCCAAATTTTCATCATTCATCCCTTTGCTGATTAAGCGCTATTTTAGTTTTTTAGCTCTTTTATAATTTTCTCTAAATCTTCATGCCAATGATTGCTCGCCGCTGTACTTGATTTTACTAAATGAGCTTTATGTTTTTCGAGCTGGGATTTAATTGTAGCAACCCACTTTTCATCATTTGGTTTAGCTTCTAAGACTTGTTCAAAAGCGAATAACATACTTGAGAAAAACCACGTATATTTTGCGTATTCAGGATCATTTTCTCCTTCAGCAACGTAGTCACCGCTTGCAAGTTTAGGATGAGCGATACATAGTGCTAAATACTGCTGATATATTCCATGCGCTTGTGCTGAAGCCGAAGTATTGCGCCCTACCTGAACTTGCCAGAAAGCAATAGATAAAGCCCCTATTGCCACAAATAAACTAATAATTGGAACCCAGTTTTTCCAAGTCTCAATATTTAATAAAACGGCAAAACCTGTTTCAAAACATGTCATCTATTTACTCCTGCTGGTTTAGTTTTAACGGCTCTATATTTTTTTATTTTTCTTGTGAAAGCTGCTAAGTCAATATCAGCAGTACTAATTGATATTTGTTGACTTCCATGCGCATGAGATATTAAACGGTCATATCGTTCTTTATAAGGAGCTTGTATCGTAGAGCCTCCAAATTCGCCAATATTACAAATAACGATATGTTGATACATATGATATTGAAGAGCAGCAGCCATATTATCGAAGGTGTTTACATCTTGGTTATGAGCAACCACTACAAATAAATCTGTAGTATTTCTTAAATCCGCTGCAAGCTTGATATCTGTCGCGTCATAACAAATGGCTCCACTAATTCTGAAAGGCCCTTCATCATACCCATGTAATTCTAAAATGTGCTGGCAAGGCCTATAACCAGTAATACCAAGAGTAAGCTCATCCTGAGTCATGTTTTCTTTACCTTGATCTCTAATCACCCATTGCCTTCCGCTTTCTCTGTAGTCAGGTATGAACCACCTAGCTACATTAACTAACTTTCCTTCATGATTGGTAAATACCAATCCGGCAAAAATAATAGCACCAGTTGTATCAGCGAGTCGTTTGATGAGATCTTGATCATCAATATGTACAGCAACTTCTGCAAAAACAATTAAGTCAGCAAAGGGTTTAGTTTTTTCACCTTGAGCTTGTGCTTTACTTTCTAAAGTTTTTAACGTTAGTTTACAAACCGAAGATAAGTGCGCACGATGCTTAGTCCTATAGACGGGATTATCAAGTTCAGGATCGGAAACGTTAAAGTCCGACGACGTAGGCAAAAGCTGCTGAACTGTTGCGATCCTAAAGTAATTACGTTTGCTGGGCCTTGCAACTCTCGTTGGTAACGCAGGTAAGGAAGAAGCATGACAAATAAGACTATTTAAATAGCTCAACCTTTTTCTTAAGCAAAATTCAAATGTTTCTAAGCACTCTATAGAGCGTACGTCTAAATCACTCACAAATGTTGATTCAAATCCAGGCCACTGTAAGCAACGAATTAATAAGTCTGAAAACCAGTCTGTGACTGTAGAGTATTCCCCAGTTAAAGTTTCAGGTGAATGCATCATACCCATGCGCCTTTTGAACCAACTTGTTTTCACTCCTTTGTAAGCGACGATATCACCTTGCTTCCAACGGTTAGTTGTAAAGTCTGCACTACCAATTACAGAGGCCCTTAAGATAGTACCGATCCAGTAAATGACCTTTTTACTTTCACTATCTTTATCTATCCATTCCGGAAACTCATATCGAGGGTCCTTAAATGGTACAGTTCCTTTTCGCTTAGATTCAGCAATATTAACTGACGGTCTCCACAACTCAGACCAACTTGTAACCGCATCCAATTTAATTTCTATTTCAGCCGGTGTGGCACCCATTATCGGTGTATTTACAGAGTTCTCCGGTTGAGTTGCTTGTAATAAACTCAATGCTAACTTTATTAGCGCATGCTCAAACTCAAACCCATTTGAATCAGAATGAATAACCTTGGATAAAAGCTGCTTTTTAGCTCTAGGCTGAGTACTTGATTGAGGGGCTGCCCAATCAAATTTATTAGTAAGTGTTTGTTGAAATTTCCTTTTTTTAAGCTGTTTCCATATCGCATTCCAAAAGAGGCCGCCTCTCTTTGCGAAAACGTCCAAGACCTTAGCTTTATTTACATCATCCAAATCACACATTGACTTAATAAGAGAAGCAGCATAAATATCAAACTTTCCCGTCATTTGTGCTGAGATTTCATATAAGGCACAGTGTTCATATTTAAACTCTGATTGAGCGCCAGCCAAAATGATGTGCAACTCATTTTGGATAGTCGCATTTGCCTTTTCTTTAATAACGGGTTTATTAGTTGCCGCAAGTAACATTAATGCTTGTCTTTCAACAAATTTAGAACTTTTATTAGCGCTTGCAATAACTGCTAATGCATAGTTAGCAATCAAATCAATCACGGACTCCGGATTAATCGAACTTGGGTAAATTGACTTCTGAAATGACAATGTAAAATCAAGGCCACATCTAAATATGTCTGCCAGCAAATAATCCATCATTTGCGCTGTAATAGTGTCATTCACCTTTGCGCTATTCGAATAATTACTTCGAGAAAAAATAGCCTCAACAACTGGCTCAAATAAATCAGCTTCTGGATGAATTTCCATTGCCTTTCTCAACACTAATGCGAGCGAAGGATCTTTCATCCAAGCGGTAATCAACTTTTTAGCTAACAGTTCTTCTCCACCATCTGCGTTACTGATTCTGCGTTTATTTCTTACAATGCTTTCTAACCTATTTGCTGCAAATCGCTTTAATGTATCTGGGCGAATATCATGATCGTAATTAGTAATTTGTAACAACGCAGAATCATCATGGGAACTCGTTAAGGAAGGTAGCTCTATATCTTCAATATCTAAAAAGCTCTCTAAAAGACCTGTAACTGAATCTAAAACATCACGATCAGCTGGACCACTGAGCTCTCCTTGAACCATTTCAATCCGATTCGACATACTACCGCTATCGTCTAAATCTGAAAAAAGAGTCACCTTTGTTTTATTATCATTTAGTTTAAGATCAGTGCCTCCATACTTTCTCAAAAGGTTATTTATATTTCTATTTAAAGCACGCCTTATGAAGCCTACAGATACGTTTTTTACACTTATAACCAAACGCAAATCATCCACATACCGACAATAATCATGGACAATAATCGGACTTTGAGGGCTTAGTTTTCCACCGATTAATTCACCCACCTTTTCATCAAATTCGATTAAAAATGCATTGGCAAAAAAGCCTGCTGATACCAATCCTTGAGGTAAACCTTGCTCAACATTGCCTAGTTTTAAATCGGCAGCTAGTTTTAAATCGTGCTTGTCCCACTTCCAATCTGAAATGCGGCTAAAAGCATTCCAAAATTTGGGGCACTCTGGATTACCAAATTTTTTAGATATTATTTTTAATCTATCTTTTAGTAAGTCTCTACAGATTGTGTTGTAGAACTTTGATAAATCCAAATTAACAACGTAAACCTCCTCTGAAGAAGAAGCTTGATTTAAAACACTTCGACCTAACTCCATTGGCCTTTTTAAAAAATTTTGATAATCGGTAAAAAACTTTCTGTATGTATCGCTATTTCCCCAACGAAACCAAGCTTGATCTTTGTTTTTCCAATCACATACCAGTCTATTGCCGTAGCTATACACCTTGTTACTTCTTGCTTGTGCAAAACTCTGATTTTTATCGCTGCAATTACCTTGTTCTGATTCAACCGCATCAGCCAGGCACAACATAGCAGCACTAGCCCAAGTTTGATCTCTAATAGATATGTGAGCCAATGGTCTTATGGGTGGTTTTTCTGCCCGTTCTTTCGTATTTTTAGGATGCCAACCATCTTGATCAATAACCCATGTTTCACTTTTTGCAGCAGGTACCAGCTCTAAAGGTTTAAGCTTGTTTCTAATAATCTGCCTTTTCCATTCACTTACATTGTCTTCAATATTTAAAGCAGATACATCTAACTCCAATGTATCTGCATACCAGTTAAATGCACGAATATAATTATGTGTTTTTTTCCAAGCTTGAGTAAGCACTACTTCATCAGCAAGATATTTAATCGTTGGTTTTAAAGTACGGTATTTTGGGTTAATTAATTTCATAGCATCCCTGCATCAATTCTAGTTAATGCTGTTTTCAACGATAGCATCTGTGAGGTGGAATTTAGTAGTTTGTGCGTCGGTTAAACGGGCTTTAAGTTGGTCGCAAAGTGCCATTAGTTCATCGACTTTGGCTACTATTTGGTTCTGTTCACATAATGGTGGTAACGGAATTATCATTTCACCGACATCACCCAACCTAAAGCTATTTTTAATACCCCGTTGCGGGGCGTTAAACTGAAAGCTGGCTAATGGTGACCGCATAAGCTCTGGAAAATATCTATTTCTACATTCAGACATAAATCTTAACAAGCAAGTGTGTTGGTTAATATACGCTTCGCCAAAACCTTCTGGTATCAAACCTAAATTCCCAACATCGCCTGTAATTGAAATTAATAAGTCATCTTTCATTAAACTTGTTCTTGAGCCTTCCCCACCTATTGGAGGTGAAACATATCTTAAGTTATCTAGTCTTAGTCTGTAGTCTCCCCTAGCAAGATTTCCCATAGTGACAAAAATAGCACCTGAGTCAGAGTAATATTTCGCCCAATCTCTAGAGCCAGATGTAATTAACTCAGCAACATCCCAAACTCGACACCACTCCCAACCTCTAGGCAGTTCAAACGGTTTTTCTTCGTCGGTAATGGCTGGCAGTGGTTTTTGCTTTTTGATTTTTTTGTCTTTAATCAGTTGGGCTTTTTCTGCTGCTATACGCTCTAGGAGTTTGGCGGCGGGTTCGTCATTTGGGTTTTGTGGGACGAGTTTGCCCATTACGGCTAGTTGTAAAATAGTTTGCTTTAGCGTGTCGATGCTGGCGATGGTGGTGAATAGCGTGTCGAAGTGCTCGCTTAAGCGATGCCAGTTTTGTTGAAACTGTTCAGCGGTTTGTTCCGGTGTTGCTCCTTGCTCTGGCGATTGCAGCAAGGCCTCTAACAGCACTTCAACTAATGTTTGATGTGCTGTAATACTATTTTCAGTTTGCGCCTCAAGCGCATCACACAAGCTCATTAACTCATCGACTTTAGCAACGATGCGTTGTTGTTCCTTGGTAGGAGGTATAGCAACAACTATTGGGTAAACTTTACTTCCAGATATAACTGGTTGGGCTGTAGCACTATCATTTTTACTTAGGTTAGTATTTTTAAAAAGCCAATATAAAAACTCTATAAACAAGCCTTCTTCATCAAAACGAGTAATAAAAGCATTATCTGTAACCCAAGCTGAGTCAGGTGTTATATGAACTGAACCGCAGTAGAACCCAACTCTACCTATCACTAAAGTAGAGCTCGATACATTATAAGTATCATGGTAACCAGTAATGCCATTTCCACCATATACTGGTACATCACCGCCTTGTACCATTTTTTTTGATGTAAGATTTTTGCCTGAAGATATTTGGATAATATCTTGCAGCCTTGTCCACTCCCATCCTTTCGGCAATTCAAACGGTTTTTCATCCTCACTAATCTCTGGTAATGCTTTAGGCTTTTTAATTTTTTTATCTTTTACCAATTGTGCTTTTTCAGCGGCTATTCGCTCAAGCAATACTGAAGCGGGTTCGTCATTTGGATCTTGCGGCACCAGTTTTCCGCGCACTGCGAGCTCTAAAATAAGTTCGCGGAGTTTTTTAATGCCATGTAGTGAAAACTTTTTCGATGAACCACGACCTGATGACGACTTTTGCTCTATGGCCGTCGTCCAAATATCAAGGTGCTCGGTTATTAGCTGCTCTGCGCTTGTGTTTGGTGCTTTAGTCTCAGCCATTACTTGTCCTCGCTATCTTTAGCAAGGGCTGCTGACAATATGCCTTTAAGCTGATCGCGCAGTGCTTGTATGTCGGCTTGTTGTTTTGAGTAGTCGGCTAATAACTCTTCTGGGTCGTGGCTGATTACTTCGCCTACATGCGGGTTTTTAATATCGAGATTGTAGTTACGAGCAATAATATCGTCGATTGAAACCTTCCATGCTTGCTCTGTTTCAGTACGGCTGGCAAAGCCGTCTGCCTCATTGCCCCACCATTCAAGTTCGGTTTTAAATTCTTCAAACTTCATTGGTTTGGTTTTGTTGTAGTTTTTAACGCCTGCTGGGTATGGGTGCTCGTAAAACCACACGTCTTTTGTTGGCGTGCCTTTAGTAAAAAACAGAATATTAGTTTTAATGCTTGTGTACGGGGCAAATACACCATTAGGTAAGCGTACTATGGTATGTAAGTTACACTCCTCAACTAACAGCTTTTTAATTTTGGTTTTTACGCCTTCACCAAACAAGGTGCCGTCTGGCAATACAACCGCCGCGCGGCCTTTAGTGTTGAGCACTTCTATAATGAGCTGTAAGAACAAGTCGGCGGTTTCACGAGTTTGCATGTCGCTTGGGAAGTTTTTTTCTATGCCGTCTTCTTCGGTGCCGCCAAACGGAGGGTTGGTGATAATTACATCTACTTGGTCATCCCAGCTTGATAGCGGTTTATTTAGGGTATTGCCGTGTTTAACTTGTACCGGTACTTCAATGCCGTGAAGCATCATGTTGGTAGTACACAGTAAGTGCGGGAGTTGTTTTTTCTCTACACCGTGTATTTGCTTTTGCAATATTTGGTGGTCGTCGCCCGATTTAACATAGTTTGCTTTTACGTGGTCGAACGCACAGGCTAAAAAGCCACCGGTACCACAAGCAGGGTCCATGATTGACTCGCCTAGTTTTGGATCGGTTACTGCCACTATAAATTTAGTAATGGCACGCGGGGTATAAAATTCGCCGGCGTTACCTGCGCTTTGTAAATCTTTTAATATTTGCTCGTACAGGTCGCCAAATAAGTGGCGCTCTTTTGAGTCGGTAAAGTCTATTTCGTTTAGCTTATTAATCACCTGGCGCAGTAACGTGCCGTTTTTCATGTAGTTAAAGGCATCAGAAAATGCCTCTTTTACTACATAGCCGCGTGGATTTTTATCTACGGGTGCGGTTAGGTTTTTAAGCTCAGGGAATAGCTTGTCGTTTACAAACTCTAAAAGCTCATCGCCAGTTATGCCTTCGTTATCGGCCGCCCAATTGCGCCATAAAAACTGCTCAGGGATTGGCTCGCGGTAGTCGTCTAATTCTAGTTCTAGCTCTTCTTCTTGTGCGTCAAATACTTTTAAAAATAGTAACCACGACATTTGACCAAGGCGTTGGGCGTCGCCATCGACACCGGCGTCTTTACGCATAATATCTTGAATAGATTTAATAGCTGAACTGATAGACATAGTATTCTCTTGTTAGATTATTTTTATAAACAGCGGCTAAAAGCGAGTATGAAAGCTGTTTACTTTAAATGGTTTAATATTTGCTATCGCCAATACAGAACAACAAACATAAATTTAGGCTGTTTTAGGCGCTGGCATTTGGTAAATTTCGGCCTCGAGCTCTTTAAGTGCTTGCTCATATTGTGGTTTGCCACCAAAGCCTTTTTTCACTATTTCACTTAGGCTGCCAATTTCGTTAAACGGCGCCACTTTAAGCGCTTGCATAGATTCTATTTCTTGCACGCCTACATCAGCGTATTTTATCAGAAGGTTCTCGAGTACAGTGTGTGCGGTACCCGAATATTTAGTGAAATAGTTACGCTTTTGTACGTTATCTGCGCGTTCTTTACGAGTAAGGGGAGGTTGGTCGTAAACTACATGGCAGATCATATCAAATGGGTCCATATCTTTGCCTACTTCTTCCTCAAGCGCTGACCAAATAATCCCCTCTTGTGCAAGCTCATCAATAATTACTTGTTTACGGTCTGATTCGTTCCAGCGCTTTACAAAATCATCCAGTGAGCTGAATTGTTTACTCATGGTTTTACGGGTGTAATCTATAAATGACTCGGTAACAAGTTTGCCGTCGGTATCGTAATACTGTACTCGCTCTGCGACTTTATTAACGGTAACACCGGACACGCGGTACTTAACCATTTTGGTTGTTTCATCGTCCCACTCACCGTACTCCCCATCAGAAAAAGTACCACCGCCTTTGGGATCGTTAACGGTATCGCCTGTTTGGTCAGCAGTTGACTCGTCAATCGTTGATTGGCCTGCGTCAATTGTTTCGTCATCATGTGATTCAATATCAACATTTTCGTCTTCAATATCAGTGGGGGTTACTTTTATTACTTTTTCAGGTGTGCCATCAAAGCGTTTATCGGCAAATAACTCGGTGGCTTTTTTAAAATCAAGTATAGTAAACCAAAGCTTACCGTAGCGATCGTCAATACGCGTCCCCCTACCAATGATTTGTTTAAACTTGGTCATTGATTGTATATTTTGATCGAGTACTACCAACTTACAGGTTTTAGCGTCTACCCCTGTGGTCATTAATTCTGAAGTAGTGGCTATAACTGGGTAAGCTCGTTTAGGGCTACAAAAGTTATATAGTTGAGCTTTTCCTAATTCGTCATCGCCGGTGATCTTCATCACGTATTTATCGTTTTTAGCCATTTGCTCTGGATTTAAGTTAGCTATGGCTCGGCGCATACGTTCGGCGTGATCTATGTCGTTACAAAACACAATAGTTTTAGCCATAGGATCGGTGCGTTTTAAATAGTTAGTTATGGTTTCAGCTACCAGCTGGGTGCGCTCATCAATTACCATTGTTCGGTCAAAGTCTTTTTGGTTGTATATGCGGTCTTGTATTACTTCACCGTTGTTATCAACCTGGCCTTTTGTTGGTCTCCAGCCTTGTAGGTCTACATCAAGATCAACACGTACTACTTTGTATGGAGATAAAAAGCCGTCTTCAATGCCTTCTTTTAGGGAATAAGTATACGTAGGGTCACCAAAGTAATCAGAGTTTGATACCTCGTTAGTTTCTTTTGGTGTAGCAGTTAAACCTATTTGAGCTGCACTTTTAAAATACGTTAGTATTTCTCGCCAAGCACTTTCTTCGCTTGCGCTGCCTCGGTGGCATTCGTCAATAACAATCAAATCAAAAAAATTAGGATCTACGTTTTTAAATGCTTTTTGATGCTCTTCAGGTCCAGTTAGACCTTGATAAAGCGCCAAGTGAATCTCGTAAGCGGGATCAATCGTTCTGCCAGTAATTTTGGTCATTGCTGTATCGAACGGCGCAAAATCACCACTTTGAGTTTGCTCTATCAAAGCTGTGCGGTCAGCTAGAAATAAGATTCGTTTTTTCGCGCGTGATTTCCATAAACGCCAAATGATTTGAAACGCGGTATAAGTTTTACCGGTTCCTGTTGCCATAACGAGGAGTACGCGGTCTTTACCTGACGATATAGCCTCTACTGTTTTATTAATTGCTTGGAGCTGATAGTAACGAGGATGTTTACCACTACCATCATCATAATAGGCTTGATTAATTATAGGGAGTTGCGAGTCTGTATAGCCTTTGTAAGCACAGTATTTAGCCCAAAGTTCTTGCGGTGATGGGAAGTCTTCTAAGCGTATTTCGGTTTCAAGGTTATGCGCATCAGGCGTGCCGCCTTCGTTTTTAATTAAGGTGGTTTTATCATGGAAAATAAAGCCATCGCCATTAGAGGCAAATACAAAAGGCACATCAAGTAAATTGGCATAATCGAGCGCTTGTTGCATGCCCTTACCTACTTCGTGCTTATTAGCTTTAGCCTCAATGACAGCAAGTGGCATACTAGGTTTATGGTAAAGCACTATATCAGCCGATTTAACCGATTTACGTACACCGAGTTGTCCACGGACAATAACTTTGCCGTCGCGTAGCTTAACTTCTTGCCGTATTTGGGTAATGTCGTCCCACCCTGCTGTTTTAACTGCGGGTAGAATAAACTTACTGATTATATCGGTTTCGCTGAGCTTTCTTTTATCCATAATCTAACATTCCCTGCAATCCCATTGTTAATGTAACTAACTGACGAGAAAGTAATATGACGTTCAGTTATGCTATATAAAACAGCTCAAATAAGCAAAGGTTAGCGCTCTAGTTACAGCATTCAATAAGCGAGAATTATATAAATTTCTATAATAATGATGGGATAACACTCTAAAAAAGTGATAGAGTTTCATGAGCTTACTGTTCAATTAGAATCTTATGGTGGTAGATAAATGGAAATATCTTATAAAATTTATTGTAAGGGTGAAATTACTAGTGGAGAAAACCATGAAAATGTTGTGGCTGCTCTTTCTGATTATTTAGGCATATCTCTTACCGCAAGTAGGTTGCTTTTTGATGGTAAAACAAGGTGTATCTCAAAAAACTTATCCAAACAAGAAGCATTGAGAAAATACAATGATCTCAATAAAATGGGCATAAAGATAAGTTTGAAAAAATCAGAAATTGAGCCAACTAGCTCTAATGATGCTAATGACAATCAAAATGAAAAAGTTAAAGATTTAAAAGGTACCTACAAACAAGCAAAGCAAACAGTTACAGAATTAAAAGACAAATTATCAGAGTTTAGTAAAAATAATAAACACACAGTTACCGATGATGGTGCACTTAAAAATTCAGCTAAAAACACAAATTTTGAGGACAAATATTTTGTAGTAACTCGCTATTTTAGCTTTATAACTGCTACGTTATCATTGTTACTAGCCGCAATTTTAGTCTGTGTTTTGATTTTTGATTATTTAGATAGTAATAAAATTAAAAGTTTTGAAGAAAGTCAAATAGAGTTCAATACATTCAAAAACCAACTAGAGGATACTGAGAAGTCTCGATATTCAAGTGCTGGAGAGAATGAACTTAATAGCAATTTTGATATTACCACAGCCCAAGAAATTCAGCTTGAATATAATAAGAAAGTAGATATGTACTTTTCTTCAATTGAACAAAATATCAATGTATTTGCTAATGCGACAAAGGACATATCTGTAAAAGAGTATGGTAGTAATCAACTAAAAAACACTCTAAAACAAGTAGATTCGCAATACTCTATCGAGCCATATCACTTTTTTGAAACCTTATTAGAGTTTACTGAAGACTTAGGTGACAGCGGTGACTTTGTAAGTTCTCTTAAAGATGGAGATACAAGAAAAATAAATTGGATAGACTCTGTTACATGGTTTATTAATAACTATAAAAGTGAAATATCTTCAATTGCAGAAAGTAAGAGATATGCCGAATCCAAAAACTCTGAAAATCAAGAAGAAAGATTATATATTGCTATTCTTATTGGATTACTTTTTGGAGGCTTCGTAACTTACACAATGGTTTTAGCTTTGTTAAGAATAGAGAAAAACACAAGACCAACTAATTAAGTTGATAATCTTATACTCCTTCTCAATAGCTTTGACAGCACTTAAGAAGGAGTTTTTAGAATTAATCTACCTAAAACATTAATTAAATATTCACTCCACCAAATCATCATTTCTTTTCTGCGCGCTAAATGTTGAGCACAGTTGTATGCCCTTCTAACTTCATTCTTATCAGTATGTGCAAGCGCACTTTTCTATTAAATCAGGGTCAAACCTTACTCCTTTAATTTCGTACCCTAACAGTCGCAAACTAAGGCGCACTAGTATGCCTTGCAAACCCTTTCGTTTTAAAGCGGCATTAGCAGTTTGGGAGTTTGTATTTATTCTTTGATTTCTATCCACAGGAAAAATGATTATAAATGTCACGCACTGGTTTCCTTGGCTCCAATCAATTTAGGATTGTTTGGCAAGTGGTCTTTTATGCTCTTTACACGTTTTCATTAGCTCAGCCGATTTGCTCCTTACAACTCAATAACAGCCCAGTCTTTGCGTGCCAGCGACTATTTCGATGATTTAACCACATTTGTCGTTATGACAAACTTTGCCAAATGACAGAAACTTTGTCATTCTAATTAGTAAATTATTCACTCTGTGAATAATTTAAAATAATAATATTCAAATAGTTAAACATAAAGAGTGAATAAACACGCCAAACGGATTCATTTTAAACGCGAAGTGAAATTACTAGTTTCAGCGTACCAAACCCTATTAATCATGGTCTTATATGTGCTGAAATTCCCCCCTTAAAACACCTTAAATATACAAAAATGGCAAACTCTATCTATAAGATTGTCATAAATCACCTCTGAGCCCTTTATACACAAGGGCTCTAACAGGCATGAACAAAACGCCAATCTAACGAGGATCTAACATTTATCAGCAAAAAAACGGCTAAAAAACAGTCTTTGATTCTTGAAGTAGTGCAATTGGTAACGATGGTTGATTACTTTTACTACATCGAGCAACGGAGCTTATAATTTCCGTCTCTGTCATTGTTTGCTTTGCAAACATAACTGTCGGCCCATACTGGTTACGTAAGTGTAAAAGCCGCTTATCAAGCGTAACTTTACAACGTGTTTTGACTTCTCGAACAATCGCTCTTGGCTCAACACTCTTGAGCATACGACTATATGCCTTGGGGTATGCTGCAACAAAATAGCTGTCTGGTGCTGTAAATATATCAAGCGGTATCGGTTGAGCCCGCTTACCTTGTAAACGTAATTCGTGACGCGTCCAATTTTTATAAAAAGGTTCATCTGCAGGTAGCTTGAGTTGCTTACCCTTTTCATAAATTACCATCTTTTTATGAGAGCTATTGGCACCTATGTAAATTGTTCTTCCTTCGTTTGATTTAAGATCCCTTCGAGTCGGCACAGTACCGGACTTAGGCGAGTAGTCACCTTTACTAAACGACTTTTGAACATGACGTATGTTGTATTTACCGCTTAAATCATCGAGCGCTAAATCAATTCGCCTAATATCCAACTTAGCAAACTTATCGAGTTGTAATAGCGGGAAAAAATAGCGGTCGTCTAAATTGATTAACTCACATGCAAAACCTGTTAGCTCCAATCGAATACTTGTTTTATTGTTAGACCATTTAATTGCACCGCAATTTTGTTTAACCACATCATAACTGTTGAGTAATTGTCCATCATCAAAGTGTTTTAGCTTAGGCTTAAACTGACTGACTTTAATCAATAATGACTTTAGCCAGTCTTTGAGCTTTTGCATAACCTCATCAAATTGGTCCTTACAAACAAGTACTAAATTAATAGTTACATAATCAATTCGTGTTTTAATATTATTGTTTACTAAAAAAAGACAATCTGTCTTTATTAATGACTCTTTATGAGACCCTGTAAGTGTATTGTTTTTACTTACTTTATTAGTATTATCTGTCGGTGTTAATGCCCCTTTTATGATCTTATTATCCATTAATGCATGCCTCCATCCAGTTTAAGAGGTCGGATAATCGCCATGCTGTCGTTCTTTTATTTAATTGAATTCGCTTTGGAAACGTACCCGCCTGCTCCATCTCATAACGTGATGTACGTGATAGCCCTGTAATATGCTGGCATTCTTTTTCTCTAACAAAACGGTCAATACTTGGTGTTTGCTGTTCGATATGATTTTTATTCATTTCAATTTCTCTATTTTTTATTTCGATTCGATCGAGTGTGATCGCATCAGTTCGAGAGCCATTAAATAGAAAAATTAAAAGTCTGAGAATCGAGCCTAGCTGCTAGGCTCAGACTTTTTTAAAATTGAACAAATCGAAAAGCCACTTCTACGACATAAAAATAAAAATGCAAGCAATTGATTTTAAAAAACTAATAACAAAAGGTGGAATGCTTCATACAAACCGTGGATTTACATGGAGATTTATTTAAACGTAGGCTAAACAATTACTATTGATAATAATGAGGTATAAGTAGGATGTTCAAGGCCTCTTTTTTGTCAAAAGATAGCCTTGATTATATGGCATGATTTAAGGGGTTTTACTCGCTCAGATTTGTTCCATCTGAGCTAACTATTAACTCGCTTTTGCTATGTGTTCGCTCCACCAGTCCATCATTTCTCGTCTGCGGTCGATATACTGTGCACGGTTATAAGCGCGTCTGACTTCGTTTTTTTCTATGTGTGCTAAAGCAGTTTCTATTAAGTCTGGATCAAACCCTTGCTCATTTAAAATGGTGCTAGCAAGCGCACGCATACCATGGGCCACCAGCGCACCTTCAAGCCCCATCCTTTTTATTGCCGCATTAGCTGTTTGCGAATTTGTATGACTTCGAGGATTTCTATCAGCAGGAAAAATATACTCTCTGTGGCCACTAACTGGTTTCATTAATTCCAGTAAATGAAGCGTTTGTTTAGTCAAAGGTACTTTGTGCTCTTTTCGCATTTTCATCCGCTCGGCAGGGATTATCCATAACCCGTCATCAAAATTGATTTCAGACCATTTAGCAGCTGCTGCTTCCATGGGTCGGCACATAGTGTGTAACTGCCATTCAATCAAACAGCGTGTTGTATATTTTATACTTGCACGATTTAGCATTGTCATTAATTCAGGCAATCTTTCTGGCTCAATCGTACTCATGTGAGTTCGTTTTGGTGATTGAAATGCACTGCGAATACCTGCCAACGGGTTTGATTGGATCAAGCCCACGTTAACAGCATAGGTCATGACTTCATTCACTCGTTGACTTAATCGTCTAATTTGTTCAAGCACACCTTTCGATGCAAGTGGTTTCATTACAGCGATGACCATGGGCGCTGTTAATGTATTAATCGGTCTGTTTGCTAATTGCGGAAATAAGTGATTTTCAAACGAACGCCAAATATCTTCAGCATATCCTTCACTGACTGATGCACGCTTTACATCAAACCATTGCTCAGAAACATATTTAAATGTATTTTGAGTTTCGTTAAGTACATCAGTTTTTTCTTGCTCGGCTTGTTCTTTCGGATCAATGCTTTTTGCAAGGAGCGCACGCGCTTGCTCCCTTAATACTCTGGCTTCTTGAAGTGTGGTTGTAGGATATGCACCCAAAACCATATTGTTACGCTTTTTAGTGTAGGGGCGATAGTAACGGAATATCCAAGATTTATTACCTGAGACGCGTATTCTTAAATAAAGACCGTTGCCATCTGCAAGTTCATAATCCTTATCTTTTGCCTTTGCGCGCTTTAATTGGGTGTCGCTGAGAGGTTTGATCAATTTTGCCATTAGTTACCTTCTTAAACTTAGCTACAATCAACTGAAATTTATAGTAAAAATGCTTTTTGGTACCACAAGTTTATTCTCAGCGGTTTATGGTACTTGCAATGGTACTTAGTGTTCCGAATAGTACCATACATCTTCGAACCATTTAGAAACAAAAAAGCCCTTAACTCATTAAAAGTTAAGGGCTTTTTGAACGTATTCGGCACTTGCCGAACACTATATTGGTGGAGCTGGGGGGATTTGAACCCCCGTCCGAAAAGCCTCGACCGTCGGTACTACATGTTTAGTATTGTCATTTAATTAACCTTTAAGTCCCGGACAAACACGGTAAGTAAAGGCGAGGCCGCTTAGTTTTAGCGCTTCAACCCCGGCCAGGGTTTCCGTCGCGATCAGGTGTTAGGGTGACACTCCAAAATCCAGTCCACAAGAATACATGGAAGGAGCGCTAGCTAGCCTAAGCTGCTAGAGAGTAGTTATCGTCGTTTGCGATTACTTTAAGTTGCGGCTTTTTAACGAGGCAAACCGCACCTCGACATGCACCTTGGGCTTCTTGAATTCCGTCGAATCCTAATCAGCCCCTGAATTAGTAAACTCATTCAGAGCGTGCAGCCAGTATAACCGAGTAACGCGCTGATACTCAAGGCCCTTTTATGCTTTATTTTATATTGCTATGTAGTTGCGGATTAAACACGCAACAAAATGTTACTATTCTCTCCTAGAACAAGCAAAGCAGTAACATTTACTTAACAATATTTGAAAGTTATGTTCAAATGGTCTGCTACTTTGAAAATGCCTGACTATGGGTTTTAGCCGAGCGGCATATAAATAAAAAACATCTACATCCAAAATAATAAAAACAGGCATATTACATAGGAAATTAATAAATGTCGTTGTTTATACATAACCCTGTAACGGGTTTTGTGTCACTGCTTGAGCACCCTAAAAATAGCGGTTTCCCAGTGACAAGTTCGCAACTTATTGAGTTAATCGAACAGTCTCCGTTTGCTGATTTTGCTATAGTCAGTGCAAATATTGGTAAGTTATTCTCACCGAGCAAAAACTATCAGGATGATTCTTTAATTGTTGCTCGTGCACTCGATGCGTCGATATTCATTCAAGTTGATGAAAAAAATATGGTCGCTGAAGCCACATTAACCACGGCTAAAGGTGGGGCCTTAATGTCGATTGACAAGGCTCGCGAAGCACTCGTTAATGCTGGCGTATTACATGGCATTAGCACTCGTGCACTGGACAATTTTTTAGGTCAGCAATTTGACAAGCCTGCGGGTGTTTCCTATAGAGCGATTGTTGCTCATGGTCGTAGACCAAAAGAAGGCAGCGACGCTAAATTTGTACGTTTGTGCGCTACAGCACAAGATCGTGTATTGAGTCCACAAGCAAAAGAAGGTGGTAAGGTCGATATGCGCAATTTAGGCGCGATCATCACTGTAAAACCGGGCACTCCTCTAATGCAGCGTGTTGCTGCAACTCCTGGGGAAGATGGTTATACGGTATTTGGTGATGTGCTGCCCGCCATACCAGGTAAAGATCTACCATTGCAACCATTTGAAGGCACTAAACTCGATCCAACTAATCCCAATGTACTGATTGCAGATTGTAAAGGTGTGCCTGTCGCCCTCCCTCGTGGTATGCGCGTTGATGACGTGTTGTGTTTTGATAATGTTGATATTGGCACCGGTCATGTTGATTTTGACGGCAGCGTAATTATCAGTGGCGATATAAAAGATGGTATGCACGTGCGTGCCAGTGGTGATATCACGGTATTGGGATTTGTTGAATCAGGCCAGATCGAAAGTGCCAGTGCGGTCACAATTATGCTTGGTGCAATTGGTCGTAAGCGTGAAAATGACGAAGCGTTTACTTGCAAAATTAAAGCCGCTCGGACTATTTCAATTGGCTATGCCCAGTATTGCCATATTCATAGCGAACACGATCTCTTTATTGAACGACAAGCATTACATTGTGACTTGAGTGCTCGGCGGTTGATCCGCGTTGGTAAAGCAAATAATCCGCGCGGTAAAATTATTGGCGGCAATATTTTAGATGCCATGCGAATTGAAACCGGAGAGCTAGGTGCCCCATCGGGCACAAAAACACGAGTTTTCATCGCGCAGTATTGGCATGACTTGAGACAAAAACAATTGCAAATTGCCGATTTTGAAAAACTGTTAGCCACTAAATCCGCAGCATTAAAGCAAGCACGTAAAAAAGCAGTTAAAATTCCAGCACCAGCAAAACGACAATTATTTTTAGAAAAAATTAGTGCCAGCGAGCAACAAATTAATATTCGTATTGCCAACACCAAACGTAAAAAACATTTAGTAAAACAAAAAATAGCTCAGCTTTTAGCTACTAGCCGTTTAAAAATTAATGAGTTAATGCATCCCGGTGTGGAGCTAAAAATCGCAAAAGATTCAAAACAATTTTCGCGTATTTATCCGCCCCACTTAGTTAAAATGAGCGAAGGTAAAATTACTCAGTCGTTTTAACGGCTGAGTCTTCGTTATGACCAGCTTGCTCTGCATCTTCTGGCACTTCTTCAGCTAAAGGCCAGCCACCCAGCTGTTGCCAACGATTAACTATCAAACAATATAGCTCTGCCGTACGTTCGGTGTCATATAATGCTGAATGAGCCTGTTTGTTGTCAAATTCAATGCCAGCTGCACGACATGCTTTAGCAAGTACCGTTTGACCAAGTGCCAAACCCGCTAATGAGGTTGTGTCAAAACTAACAAACGGATGAAATGGCGTACGCTTAATATTATTACGTTCTATTGCTGCATTTAAAAAACCATGGTCGAACGCCGCATTATGAGCAACAACCACAGAACGCTGACACCCCGCTGCTTTTTGAGCTTTACGTACCACTTTACAAATTTCTTTGATCGCTTCCTCTTCAGATACTGCGCCACGTAATGGCGAGAAAGGATCAATACCATTAAAATCAATAGCGGCTTGTTCAATGTTTGCGCCTTCAAATGGCTCAACATGAAAATGCACAGTATGATCAATACTGAGTAGGCCTTCATCATCCATTTTTAATACTGACACCGCAATTTCTAACAGTGCATCGGTTACTTTATTAAAGCCTGCAGTTTCAACATCAATAACCACCGGGAAAAAGCCACGAAAGCGTTTTGCGAAAAGAGTTTGTTCAGTATTTGCCATAGTATTCTTGGTTTGCCAGAGTAAGCTGGCTATTATGTCAAAAATCATAGTGGCTAGGCTAGCGCTTTACAGATTAAATTAACACTTACATTTAGGCATATAACTTGCTTTACTTAACTAGAACTAGAGCTAGCTAACGACACTTTGATGACTGTTAGCCTCTGTAAATGCAGCTTTTGCCAAGATATTGGCGTAATAAATTGTTGGAGATCCCGTAATGAAGCTTTCAATGCTGTTTATCAGTCTAAGCATTGCAACTGCATGCCTTTCAGATACGGCCAGCGCTGCAATGCGCCAGTACACAGCCACGGCAGATAACTCACAATGGGAAGTTGTAAAAACAACTCGCTTACAATGCCAATTAAATCATGAAGTTCCATATTATGGCGAAGCTATTTTCAGCGCTACCGCGAGCAAAAATAAAGACCTGCTATTTAACTTGGATATGGTTGTCCGTCCTGACAATTACAGTATTGCTGGTTTAAAAGCAGTCCCGCCAATCTGGCGAGCAGGTTTACCAGCACGTGATATTGCTGACATGAAATTACTACGAAAATTTGACGGCGAACTGGGTAACAAAACGGCATGGGAAATGTTGACCGAGCTTGAAAAAGGCTACCAACCTACTTTTTATTACCAAGACTGGCAAAATAGTGCCGATAAAATTGCCGTTGGCTTATCGAACATTAATTTTAAACAAGCCTATTGGGCATTTTTACAATGCCGCGATGAATTACTGCCATACAGCTTTGAAGATATTTCCTTCACGATTATGAATTATCAACCAAATACCAGTAAACTTACTAAATCATCAAAACAACGTTTAGATAAAATTGCTGAGTATTTAAAGTACGATACGACGATTGCGGCTATTTCGATTGACTCATACACAGATAGCTACGGTGGTCGTTGGAACAACTTAGAGCTGTCTAAAAAACGAGCTCAAGCGATCAAAGAATATATGGTGAGCCTAGGAATTGATGAAACTAAAGTTGAAACGCAAGGCTTTGGTGAAAAACGTCACGTAGCGACTAACGATAATATTTTGGGCCGCGATAAAAACCGCCGCTTAGTGATACAAATTGAGAAAATGTAGCTAAAAGAAGTAATGCCTTTTAGCTACATGACGACTGTTGTTAAGGGTTAAGCTTTTTAAACGTGGCTCTTTTTTTCAACCAACCATCACCAAACTGAAACACCGCTAAGCTCAGTAATATGATGGCAGCGCCAATAAGTAATTGTTGATCAATTGCTTCATTATTTAACCAGCCCCCTAAGCCAATCGCAAAGCTTGGTGTGATCAAGGTGGTTAGCGCCACGGTACTAGCTGGTAATTTTTGTAACACATGAAAATAAGCAAGCGAACCAACCAATGAGCCAAACACGCCCAAATACACAATTGACCACAGTGATTTTACTGTCCACGTACTCGTATTGAGCTCACCATCGAACAACCACCAAGTAATAAAAAATAAGGGCGTAACAAATACTAATGCACCAAATGTGGTCGCCATTGGATGAATAGCAATTTTTATTCGCTTGATCATCACCCCACTTAAACTAAAAAAGCACACAGCCATAAATACGTAAGCTAAACCCTGCATTTGCATCAATGAGCCTTGCATGTGTTTTTCACTTACCAAAAATAACCCCAATAGCGCAAATGCTAACGCAATTAGTTTAACAACGCTGAATTTTGGCTCGTTGAGTAATCGCTGTGCTAATAAACCAGATAAAATTGGTGCCAGACCAAACATTAATGATATCAGCCCTGATGGAACTGTTTTAGCTGCCATATAACTCAACAGCATGCCACCATATATGCCGATACTCGAATAACCATACAAAAAACACGCACGACGGTGCCAAGGGACACGAATATTAGCAATCGCCACAACTAATGCAGCCAGCACTAATCCTATCGACATCCGTAACAATACCGCGAGCGTTGGTGTAACAGACTCACTGCTCCAAACAATTCCCAAAGGCGTTGTTGACCAAATTAAGACCATTAAAAAATATGATGCTTTAACGCTCACAAGCGGATCCTTTTAGCAAAGTGGCGATAACAAAGAGGAAGGAGATACAGCACTAACCGCTTTGAAATCGCGGTTAGTAAAAAACAACTTAACCGCAGCGCAGCAATGGGCGCACAACTGATAGATTCAGCCATGGGCGCATGGTTAGGGCTCGGTTAACTTGTTGCATGTAAATAGTATTCTTAATAATAAATTGAATTTATAGAAATAGCAGAACTGGTTAATAAGTCAACTGCTAGAGTGGTTTTTATACCAAAAACTGACTTCACAATGATGGCTTGTAAATCATAAGTTACATTTAATTTCTTTGATTTGTAACAAAACTATTTAAGTTTGTGCCAACTAGTTATATCTTGCCTGCCTCTCACGATGTTTTAGGGGCAAAAAGTGCTTAAAAATAAAACAATAGGCAGCATGTTAATTGTTGCAGGTACCACTATCGGCGCAGGGATGTTGGCGCTACCAATCGCTTCTGCGGGACTTGGCTTTACAACCGCATTAGCATTAATTATTTCAATATGGGCGTTAATGACTTATACCGCATTATTAATGCTCGAATTACATCAACATGCTGATCGCGATGCCACGCTAAATACGTTAGCAAAATCATGGTTAGGTAAACGCGGCCAATATCTGGCTAATTTTTCGGTGATGTTTTTATTCTATGCGCTTTGCTCAGCTTACATTGCAGGTGGTGGTGCGCAACTACAAGAAAAAATAAATAACGGCTTTAGCCTCGATATTGCTCCGCAAGTAGGTTCAATCATTCTAGCGATTGTAATAGGCACAGTTGTTACCTTAGGCACCAGTAAGGTCGATAAGCTAAACCGAGTGTTATTTAGCATCAAAATTGTGGTACTGGCGAGCTTATTTTATATGTTAACCCCGTATGTTCATGGCCAACATTTACTCGAAATGCCCATTGAACAAGGCCTTATTTTATCAGCTATTCCTGTGGTATTTACCTCTTTTGGTTTTCATGGTTCGATCCCATCGATCGTTAAATATGTTGGTTTAGATATTAAAACCTTACGCCGTGTCATGATTGCCGGAGCAGCTTTACCGCTGGTTATTTACATTTTTTGGCAGTTGATCAGCCAAGGTATGATGAGTCAAGCTGAATTACTAAAAAGCTCTGGCTTACCAGGCTTTGTGGCAAGTATTGCCAGTATCGCTAATAACGCAGCTGTTGCCACTGCAGTTAACCTATTTGCAGACTTAGCACTGGCAACCTCATTTTTAGGGGTGAGCCTAGGATTATTTGATTTCTTTGCTGATGCCTTTAAAAAAGGAGATGGTAATAAAGATCGGATAAAAACAGCCCTCATTACTTTTATCCCGCCATTAGGATTTGCATTGTTTTACCCACAAGGTTTTATTATGGCGCTTGGCTATGCAGCTATCGCTTTAGTCGTACTAGCAGTGTTTTTACCCGTAGCAATGGTTTATAAGCAGCGTAGCAGCGATAAAGGCGGCTATACAGTGCGTGGTGGTAATTTTGGTCTGGCAGTAGCGGCGCTTTGCGGCGTGCTTATTATCAGCGCCCAAGGGCTGCAGATGGCAGGTTTAATCCCCGCGATAGGTTAATGCAAAAAGGCACCTAAATGGTGCCTTTTGGTATTTTAACTAACTTGAGTTAGATTAAACATGTGTTTAACTCAATCATCAAGCTTTGCAAATAGCTTTGGCAAATCTTGCTCTGCTATAGGCGGGCTATAATAATAGCCTTGCACTATAAAGCAGTTATTGTTTTGTAAAAACTCCACTTGTTCTATGGTCTCAACGCCTTCGGCTACCACATTCAATTTTAACTTTTGTGCCATCGCTATAATTGCCGCAGTGATCTCCATGTCATTTGGATCATCCGGTATATCTTTAACAAACGAGCGGTCAACTTTTAAAATATCAACTGGGAAACGTTTTAAGTAGCTCAATGACGAATAACCCGTGCCAAAGTCGTCTATCGATATTGACACGCCAAGCGCTTTTAGCTGATGTAATTGCGTAATTGCCGCTTCCACATTACCCATTAGCATACTTTCGGTTAATTCCAGGTGTAACCGCTTAGCCGACACCTTGGTTTTCTTAATAATCGATGCCAATAATGGCACTAACTTAGCATCTTTAAACTGACGAGCAGAGAGATTAATCGAAATATTATTTTCTCGCCCTTGCGCTGCTAATCTTGCTGCAAACTCACACGCTTCTTGTAGCACCCAAGCACCTAACTCAACTATTAAACCTGTTGCTTCAGCTATTGGGATAAACTTGGTAGGTGGGATCATCCCTTCAGTTGGGTGGAACCAGCGGATCAAGGCTTCATAACCGACCACATGCTGAGTGCGACTATCAACTTGTGGTTGATAGAAAATCACAAATTGCCGTGCTTTGATTGCTAAACGCAGTTCGTTTTCAATAAACAGTCGCTCATTTGCTGCAGCATCTAATTCTTGGCTATAAAAGTGATAAGTATTACGCCCTTTTGCTTTAGCCTCATACATAGCTAAATCAGCGTGTTTTAATAACTGGTCTTCTTCTTTGCTATCATATGGTGCCATAGTAATGCCAATACTAGCACTAATAATGACCTCGTTATTGCCAAGCATTATTGGCACATTCAATGTTTTTTGAATCGTGTTAGCAACATCCATTGCATGCTCTTGACGCTCAATTCCACTGAGTAAAACTGCAAACTCATCGCCACCTAAACGGGCAATTGTATCTTCCGCTCGCAGTCGTTTTTTCAAACGGTTAGCAACCTCAACTAGTAGCTGATCGCCTGCATCATGACCAAGTGTATCGTTAATACGCTTAAACTCATCTAAATCAAAATAGAATAAAGCAAACGCATAATGGCCACGCTCTGCAAGCGCCATTGACTTACGTAATTGCATTCTAAAGAAGGTACGGTTAGCCAGCCCTGTTAAGGTGTCGAAATAAGCCAATTGCTCCATTTTCCGCTGGCTTTCTTTAACAAACGAAATATCCTGTGCTGAGGCAACATAACTGGTGATGCTGCCACCGTCTTCGCGAATTGGTGAGATACTGAGCGACACCCAGATTGGCTTTTTATCTAGACCTTGGATCAAAGTATCGCCACGCCAATAATTTCGGCTGCGTAAATCAATATCAATGTCATCAACCAAAATAGCCATTTCTTTGGCGATAATACTTAATAGCGGTGACTGCATAAAGTGATTTTCTTCAAATCCGGTCATTTCTAACATTTTTGGATTGACGTATTCAATCACGAAGTTTTGATCGGTGATGACCACTGCAGTGCCAGAAAAAGCAACCGCTTTAGATAATCGATTTGCGGCTTTTTCGGCAATCTCTTTTTCTGTAATACGCTGATTCAGACCATCAATAAGCTTACGAATTTCAATAGCCATATCGCGAAAAGAGCCATTTAAAGTACCAATTTCGTCTTTATTTTCTTTTGGAAATTCAATTTGTAAGTGCCCTTTGCCAAAGCTGGTTACCGCATGTACTAATGAATGAATACGACGTAACACCAGTTGGTAAAGTGCTTGATGTAATAACAGTGCGACTAAAATGGCATATAAAATAAACAACCCAAAAAACTTCACTTTTAGCTCTTCAAGTGCTGAAAGTGCTGATGAACGTTTTTTGTAAATTCCTATATACCAGTCTAAATTATCAACTTTACGAATATTAATGATGTGCGTTTCACCATCTTGTACAAAAGAGTCTGCGTATTCTGGTAAATGCATTTTGATAGTTTGATTGATCAGCTCTTGTAGATCGCCATTAACAAAATCATGAGTGCGTAGTGGTTTGCCTGCTTTACCGTAGGTTTCGTAAAGATTTTTATTCAGATCAGGATGAGCAAGTAATTGCCCTTGGCTATCAAAAACAAATAAGTGCTGCTCCTTGTCACCGATCGGTAATTGCGAAATAAGCGTATCGAGTGCTAAATCGCTGCCAGTAACACCTAAAAATTCATTTTCAAGATAAACTGGCACCAGTAAACTCACCACCCATTTATGCCAAATTTTATCGTAGTAAACTTTAGACCACACAGCCGAGCGGGTTGGGTTAAGCGCTTCTTTTGCGTAATTAAAACTTTGATTATCAATAAACTGATGAGAGCCTGCAACATTCAGAGCCCAATTAGGTGGCGCAATACGGATAAAATTATCTTTGGTGATTAAATAAAAGTTAAAGAAATCTTGGATCAAGGTAGGCGCTACAATTTTCCATAGCGATTCAGAATCATTAATGAGTTTTTTATAAAAAGGTGAGTACTTATCTTGTGGCATAAAAGCCGCAGATAAACCATCATCAGAGGCACTGCGAATACTGCCATCGGGGTCAAAGCTGAGCTGCGCACTTTGGCTACTGAGCAATTGCGAGGAATTATAAAATAATTGGCTAGAGACGACATTATTCGCTTGCTCCGCAATATTAATTTTGGTTTTCACCAGAGTATTAAACTGACGGATCAGACGTTCGCTGGAATGCTTGAGAACTTCATGTTCTTCAAATACCAATTGTTTTTCTTCTGATTTTAGCATTAACACCGCTGCACAGATCCCAGCAATTAAACAAATTGCCGAAATTAACAGCGAAAGCTTCATACTCAACGAATTTACACCAAAGCGTGATGGTGGGCGTCTATACACCACAGGACAACCTTATTTTTAATAATTATTTTTATTTAAATTCACCTAAATAAATATACCAGATCCCTATTTAGATTTATAAATTTTTCGTTGAAATTACTGAAAAAATCCCATATCAAAAATAAACTATCCTTTGGCGGCGATAAAACCCGCTAGAGTGTTGACTTTATAGCCCACTCTCCATACATTAAGAGTATGAATATAATATTTTCGCAATTACATTTTTCGTTTTTTAGCTTCTTTAGATAGAAGAGGCTTACCTGTTTGCGAGATTAAATCAACCGAATAGCAAAGCCTCCCAATTGGGAGGCTTTTTTGTTTTTATTACCCAAAAGGTAATTTTTTGGAATGAGGAACCCAAAAATGACTAATGATGTACTTAATTCACTTAGACACGATATCAATGAAATTGATTCTGACCTATTAGTGCTATTAGCAAAACGTCGCCGTATTAGCCACGGCGTTGTAGAATATAAGATTGCTAATAATAAACCGATACGTGATGAGGCCCGTGAACTTGCCTTGTTAGAAAAACTCATCGGTTATGGTAAGTCTCTTGGTTTGGACGCTTATTATGTGAATAACGTTTTCCAAACAATTTTAGAAGATTCAGTACTTAATCAACAAGCCATGTTACAGAAGAACTTAAACCCAGATGCTATGAGTGAAACACACCGTGTTGCTTATTTAGGTGGTCAAGGTTCTTACAGCCAACTTGCTTGTCATAAATATTTTAGCCGTCGCCCAGGTAAACTTGTTGAAATGGGCTGCTCTAGCTTTGAACAGATCACTGGTAAAGTTGAAAATGGTCAAGCAGATTTTGGCTTATTACCCATTGAAAACACCAGCTCTGGCAGTATTAACGAAGTGTTTGATTTACTGCAACACGCACAAGTCTCCATCGTTGGTGAAGTAACCCACAGTGTTGAACATTGTTTATTGGTCACACCGGGTACTGAGCTTAGTCAGATCAGTAAGATTTTTGCTCACCCGCAACCATTCGCTCAATGTAGTCGCTTTTTACAAGGCTTAGGAGATATTCAACATGAAACATGCGATTCAACCTCAAGCGCTCTACAATTAGCATTAGATACCCCTAATAGCGCAGCAATTGGTTCAGCTCAAGCGGGTAAGAATGTGGGTTTAGAAGTGATTAAATCAGGCCTTGCGAATCAACGTGAAAATCATAGCCGTTTTATTGTAGTTGCCCGTAAGCCTCTTTATGTATCAAAACAGATCCCGACTAAAACCAGTTTAATTATGGCAACTAAACAACAAGCAGGTTCTTTGGCTGATGCGTTGATGATTTTCAAAGAACATAATATCAACTTAGTAAAACTAGAATCACGCCCTGTGCCGGGTAACCCATGGGAAGAAGTATTCTATGTGGATTTAGAAGCAAACCTGGTTGATAACCATGTTAAGCAAGCACTTGAAGAACTTAAAGAACACACCCAATATGTACGCGTACTGGGCTGTTACCAAAGTGAATCGCTGCAAGCTGTTAGTATAGAAAGTTAAGCGCTAAGTAAAATATAAAAAAGGGGCTAAAATTAGCCCTTTTTTATTATCTGTTTTTCACACAGCGGTTATCAATCAAGTACTTTCGCATCATTAGCTTTGTTTAACAGGCTGCGACTTTGCGTTAAAAAATGCGCAGTAGCATCTGAAAAATACGCTTTAGCATCCGCAAATGAATCAATTAAAGCGGCCTTATCACCGGCTTTTAATTTTGCCAAGGTACTTGCAAACGTATCTTGATATTGTGCAAGTAAAGGCTCTACGTTATCAAATTGCGCTAGCATAATGTCTGAATAAAGCTCTGGTGATTGTGCGAATAAGCGCCCTACCATCATCAACTCTAATTGGTAAATCGGTGATGAACAACTGCGGAGCTCTTCGAGGGTATGACCTTGTTTTGCTAAAAACTGGCCGTATACAAAAGTGGTTAAATGGCGCATAACCTGAATAATTTGCATAGCTTCATCGTGCTTTTGCGCATCGAGTTCAACAAGTTGACAGCCCCACACTTGCAGTTGCGATAATAAACCTTGGGCAATCTCATGGTTACGGCCTTCGCAAACCACCACTGTTTGCTTTACCCAATGAGAAATATCAGGACCAAACATTGGATGTAAACCGACTACAGGACCGCTATGCACTGCTTTTAATACTTTTAACGGTGCTTGCTTAACTGAAGTAATATCAACTAATAAACAATCATCATCGAGCTTAGGTAAGGCAGTGACCACTGTTTCTAAGGCATTAATTGGCACACTGATCATCACCAGTTTTGCACCCGCTAATATTTCTTGCGCGTTACTTTGCTGTTCTTTGTCGAGTATTCTAACTTCATACCCTGAGCGGATAAATTGCTGAGCAAACAATTGCCCCATAGCGCCTTGACCACCAACAATCACAATAGGTGATAACTGTGGCGCGCTACATGCTAATTTAGCCTGTTGATTTTGGTAAGCTTCGCGCATCATACGGCGTAGGATATCTTCCACCAATTCAGGATTAACACCTTGGTTAATCGCTTCTTGGCGACGAGCAGCTAATAAAGTAGCTTCACGATCAGGCGCATGCAGTGGCGCACCCGTTTGTTGTTTGATTGCGCCGATCTGCTCGGTAATACTATTACGTCTAGCCAGCAGTGCAACCAACTGGGCATCACATTCATCGATCCCCTCTCTTAACTTATCTAACTCTTTTATATCCGCCACGCGACTACCACCTTAGAAACTGCAATTTCGTACATTTAAATTTACATAAAAGTAAACTAATCAATACGATAAATACTAACAGGATCGCTTAGTTGTTAAAAGGCTAAATAAGCAAAAGAATGAGGGTTTAAGCGTTAAGCCATAAGTTATAAGTTGGCCGAGTTGTATTTGATTTATGAGTAATTCTTGGATGGGTATTTTTTTACTGAACTTCTCTGCGCTCTAATCAAGTTATGGTGATCACTTTAACGTTGAGCGATCTTAATCTTTTAACTTTATCCTTTAACCTCACTAGCCTTCTAATTCGATAACTTTACTCTACCTAACTTACTATCTCTAAAAACCAAAACGGGTTGCAGCCCGAAGGTTGCAACCCGTTTTTTTGCGTTGATAAACAGCGCGTATTAGTTAAGTTTTTCTCTAATACGTGCAGATTTACCAGAACGCTCACGTAGATAGTAAAGTTTCGCACGGCGAACTGCACCGCGACGCTTAACTGCTACGCTATCGATAAGAGGGCTGTGCGTTTGGAATACACGCTCAACACCTTCACCGTTCGAAATTTTACGAACTGTGAATGCTGAGTGAAGACCACGGTTACGCTTAGCGATTACAACACCTTCAAAGGCCTGTAGACGCTCTTTAGCACCTTCTTTTACTTTTACCTGTACAACCACTGTATCACCAGGGCCAAATGCAGGTACGTCTGTTTTAAGCTGCTCATCTTCAAGCGCTTTAATAATATTTTGGTTTACTTTTGCCATTATGTTTCTCACTTTCCTAGGTGTAACTGTCTTCTAGCCACAAGCTTTTTGGTACTCTTGCTGAAATTTCGCGAGTAATACCGCTTGCTCCTCAGTCAGAGCTAGGTTATGCAACAAGTCAGGACGGCGTAACCAAGTTCTGCCTAATGACTGCATCAGCCGCCATTTTGCTATCTCTTGGTGGTTTCCGCTGAGTAATACAGCAGGAACCTGTTTGTCGTCCAATGTTTCTGGCCGTGTATAGTGAGGACAATCTAGCAAGCCATCCGAAAATGAGTCTTGCTCTGCTGACTGGTTGTGTCCTAATACACCCGGCACTAATCGCGCTACTGCGTCAATTAATGTCATGGCTGGTAGTTCACCACCACTCAAAATAAAATCACCAATCGACCATTCTTCGTCAACGTATGATTCTATTATTCTCTCGTCTATACCTTCATAGCGACCGGCAATTAAAATCAGTTTTTTAGAGCTGGCGAGTTCGCTTGCCCCTTGCTGATCTAATTTGCGCCCTTGCGGGGACATATAAATTACTTTTGCACCATCTCCTGCCGCCTGTTTGGCGTCAAGAATGGCTTGTTTCAGTGGTTCAACCATCATTAACATACCTGGACCGCCCCCGTAAGGACGATCATCCACGGTTCTATGCTTATCAATAGCATAATCTCGTGGGTTCCAGCAGTTAAAGTCGATCAGACCATTTTTTACTGCTCGACCAGTTACACCTTGAGTTGTAATGGCATCAAACATGTCCGGGAAAAGGCTGATAACCCCTACCCACAACGAACTCGTTTGACTCATTAAAAGCCAGGATCCCAGTCTACTGTAATTTCTTTTGCATCGTGCTTAATCTCTTTAATAACTGAATCAGTTAAAAACGGAATTAAACGCTCTGCTTGGCCAAATGCATCTTTATTGTTTGCTTTCACAACCAATACGTCATTTGAGCCTGTCTCCATCAGGTCATCAACTATGCCTAAGTCATAACCTTTATCGGTTACAACAGACATGCCAATGAGATCTCGCCAATAGAACTCACCTTGCGGGAGCTCTGGTAATTGCGCTGCATCCATTGAGATTTCTGCATGGGTATAAGCCATTGCTTCGTCTCGATCGTTTACTTGCGCAAATTTAGCGATAAAGCCTTTGTTGTGGCGACGCCAGTCGACCACTTCTAAGGTCTGCCATTTACCTTGCTGCCCTATCAACCACGGGCTGAAATCGAAGATCCCTATGGGATCATCAGTAAATGAATGTACCTTAAGCCAGCCCTTTATACCATATGGGGCACCGAGCTTTCCTACGACAATGATTGATGAGGTGTTCTCTTGACTCATGGTTACACTTACGCCTATTAAGCCGCTTTACGAGCGTCTTTAACTAACTTATTTACGCGATCTGAAAGAGATGCGCCCTGACCTACCCAGTGTTCTACACGAGATAAATCTAAACGTACTTTTTCTTCTTGACCACTAGCAATTGGGTTAAAAAAGCCTACTTTCTCGATGAAGCGACCGTCACGCGAGAAACGGCTATCCGCAACCACAATTTGATAGAAAGGGCGTTTTTTAGCGCCACCACGTTGCAAACGAATAGTTACCATACCGTCCTCTAAATAGATTGACTGTTTTCATTAATAAGATTTACTCCCCAGTATGGGGAGCTGGGGAATTGTACGAGTTTTTAGCAACAATGCAAGTAAGAAGTGACTCGAAATGACTGTTAAGTTGATTAAACTATGATCTACGCGTTAAATCAGGCTATATAGAACTTTCAACGCATAATTTATCTACAAAAAAAGAGGCTATTTGCCTCTCTTTTTAGTTAACTGACTCGCTACATCAGCATGGCGTCAGTTAAAACATTAAAATTTAGGGCCACCGCCACCCATCATTCCTGGTGGTAACATGCCTTTCATGCCGCGCATCATTTTCATCATGCCGCCTTTACCTTTCATTTTTTTCATCATTTTTTGCATCTGCGTAAACTGTTTTAGCAGCTTATTGATCTCTTGTACTTGCGTACCAGAGCCTGCTGCAATACGCTTTTTACGAGAGCCTTTAATGATCTCTGGACGCGCACGCTCTTTTTTCGTCATTGAGCTGATGATCGCTTCCATCTGAATAAAGGTTTTATCACCCATCTGACCTTTCACTGCATCAGGCAGGTTTTGCATACCAGGTAATTTATCAAGCATTGACATCATGCCGCCCATGCTTTTCATTTGCTTTAATTGATCAGCAAAATCATCAAGAGTAAAGCCATCACCTTTAAAAACTTTTTCAGCAACTTTTGCAGCTTGCTCTTTATCGACTTTCATTTCGACTTCTTCGATCAATGAAAGTACATCCCCCATACCAAGTATACGCGATGCGATACGATCTGGATGGAAAGGCTCAAGCGCATCAGTGCGCTCACCAACACCCATAAACTTAATAGGCTTGCCGGTAATATGGCGGATTGATAGTGCAGCACCACCGCGCGCATCACCATCGGTCTTGGTTAGTATCACACCGGTCAGAGGTAATGCTTCATCAAACGCTTTGGCAGTATTGGCAGCATCTTGACCCGTCATGGCATCAACCACAAACAAGGTTTCGATTGGGTTAATAGCATGATGAAGATTTTTAATCTCGTCCATCATGTCATTATCAACATGCAAACGACCTGCGGTATCAACTAATACAACATCGATAAATTTCTTTTTCGCATGAGAAATAGCTGCCTTCGCAATATCAACCGGCTGTTGTGAAATGTCACTTGGGAAAAACTCAACACCTACTTCATCGGCCAGTGTTTCCAACTGTTTAATAGCCGCAGGACGATAAACGTCGGCACTGACTACTAATACTGATTTCTTTTTACGTTCTTTTAAGAATTTGGCAAGCTTAGCAACACTGGTCGTTTTACCCGCACCTTGCAGACCCGCCATCATTACAACGGCTGGCGGTTGTGCGTTTAGGCTCAACTCTTCGTTTGCTTCACCCATGGCTTTTTCAAGCTCTTCGCGAACGATTTTAATGAACACTTGCCCAGGACTTAGGCTCTTAGTTACTTCAATACCTACCGCGCGCTCTTTAACTTGTTTAACAAACTCACGAACAACGGGTAAAGCGACGTCGGCTTCTAAAAAAGCCATACGCACTTCGCGTAGTGTATCTTTTATATTGTCTTCAGTAAGGCGTCCACGGCCGCTGATATTCTTTAAGGTTTTACCTAATCGTTCTTGGAGGTTCTCAAACATGTAAAGGTTCCGATCAAACGTGATATACCAATTTCCCAACCAACGTTATTGCCGCAAGTTTAGCACTTACTATTAATAGCGCTGATTTCATATAATCAGTATTATTAAAATTTTAATTAAAAACAGTATACCGTAAATGGTGGCGCACAATACAGTGTTCAAGTGAGCTGTTTGAGTTTCTTTTTACAAACTCTATGCATTTGCCTCACTATAAAATACAATGCCATTACTCTAACAAGGAATATTTGACTCAAATTGAGTGGCCCAAGCACTATGCTGATTATTAGTTTAACTATTATTGCCAGTTTATTTTATATCTTCGCGACGTCTCACGTGCTGTCTCGGTTATTTCACCAACAAGGTCCGAGCCAAAAGCTGACGGTTATCCTCAGCACGGTGGCAATTTTAGCCCACATGTTATTACTGGTGAATTCAGTGTTTCGCGCCGATGGCCAAGATTTAAGTATTGTTAATGTATCACTGTTAACCTGCTGGGTGATTGTGGTCTCTGTCACTACGGTGTCGTTAAAATTCCCTGCCACATTATTACTGCCTGTTGTCTATGGCTTTGCTGCTTTGCTAACAATTGCCAGCTTATTTATCCCGCATCATATTTTATTGCAAAGTATTGATGTTGAAATAGGTTTAGTCACTCATATTTCGCTTTCCCTGCTTGCATACTGTGTGTTAATTATTGCCACTTTATATGGCGTACAGTTTTACTTTATTGATAAACGCTTAAAACGAAAAGACTTAGCGATTGTGCATAGCCATTTACCGCCATTAATGGTGGTTGAACGCCAACTCTATCACTTATTAACGCTAGGCACGGTTTTGTTAACCTTAGCGTTATTATCTGGTTTTATTTTTCTTGATGGCATGTTTGCTAGTGAATTTATTCATAAAACTGTTTTATCATTAATTGCTTGGGCTATGTTTGCAACGGTGACAATTGGTCACTTAAAGCAAGGCTGGCGTGGGAAACCGGTCGTACTAGCTATCATGGCTGCTGCTTTTGTTTTAACGCTGGCTTATTTTGGCAGTCGTTTTGTGCAAGAGGTGATCCTGAATAAGTTTTAACTTGACTCAGGCAGCTCACTCCCGCTTAATACGCATTGGTTAAATAAAAAAGGATCCTTCTTTGGACGACATCTCTACAAGTGTTTTGTTTATAATACTTGGAATACTCATACTTTGTTCTGCATATTTTTCTGGTTCTGAAACGGGCATTATGTCAATTAACAGAATCCGCTTACGCCACCTTGCTAAAGAAAATCACCGCGCAGCAAAGCGTGTCAACAAACTTTTGAGCCGTCCTGATAGACTTATTGGCCTTATCCTTATCGGTAATAACTTGGTGAATATTGCTGCCGCGCAGGTTGCAACCATTATCGGTATTCGTTTATATGGTGATTTAGGTATCGCTATTGCCACTGGCGCACTAACTTTAGTAGTGCTTATATTTGCAGAAGTTACGCCTAAAACGCTAGCTGCGCTTTACCCTGAAAAAGTTGCCTTTCCTAGTTCGGTGATACTCAAAGGGTTACTAAAAATTCTCTTTCCATTTGTCGTCGTCGTTAACTGGATGACCAATGGCATATTACGCCTATTTGGTATTAGTGCTGCACAAATAGATGAGCACAGCATGAGTAAAGAAGAATTAAAAACGGTGCTGAATGAATCGGGTGCGCTGATCCCCGCGCGTCACCAAAGTATGTTGACCTCCATTTTAGATTTAGAGCAAGTCACTGTCGAAGATATTATGATCCCGCGCAACGAAATTGTTGCCATTGATATCAATGATGACTGGAAACTAATTAGTAAACAGCTTACCCATGCACAACACACGCGAGTACTTTTATATCGCGACCAAATTGATGATGCGGTAGGCTTTATTCACTCACGGGATGCACTGCGGTTATTAACAAAAGAGCAATTTGATAAACCATCATTGCTTCGCGCAGTTCGTGAGATTTATTTTATTCCTGAAGGTACGTCGCTCAATACTCAGCTATTTAAATTTCAGCAATCAAAAGAGCGTATCGGTTTAGTAGTTGATGAATATGGTGATATTCAAGGATTAGTTACCCTCGAAGATATTCTTGAAGAAGTGGTCGGTGACTTTACCACTACGCAAACACGTACTCCAAGTGAAGAAGTTGTGTCACAAGATGATGGCTCATTTTTAGTTGATGGCGGTGCTAACGTACGCGATCTAAACAAAGAAATGGATTGGGAGTTCCCTCTTGATGGCCCGAAAACATTAAGTGGCTTAATTGTCGAATACTTAGAAGACATTCCTGATGCCAACTTGAGTTTGCGTATTGCAGGCTATCCGATTGAAGTTGTTGAAGTAAAAGAGAACATGATCAAACTGGTGCGCATTCAAGCGAACAAGCGCAAAATATAAGCAATATCTGTAGAGTAACCTATGGTTACTCTACTCCCTCAGCTCATCCCCGCAACAAATTTTTTGTTCATTATTCTCTATAAAGTGTTAATTATTAGGCTATTATATTTGTAACTTTATAGATGTGGAAAATGCAATGGAAGATATCTCTATCGAGACCCTGTACACCAAAGCGATTGAAATGCTAATGACCTATGGCCCTCGATTTTTATTGGCAATCTTTGTTTTAATTGTTGGTTGGTGGTTTGTTGGCCGTATTGCCAGTATGGCTGAAAAATCAATGGCAAAGGTAAAATTTGAAGCCGGATTAAGTCATTTTTTGGTCTCCTTCTTATCGGTTATTTTAAAGTTGCTATTACTGATCTCAGTCGCATCAATGATTGGTATAGAAACAACCTCGTTCATTGCTATGCTCGGTGCTGCAGGCTTAGCGGTCGGTATGGCATTACAAGGCAGCCTAGCGAATTTCGCTGGTGGTGTGCTGATCTTATTTTTTAAACCATTTAAAATTGGTGATGTCATTGAAGCCCAAGGCTATATGGGCAAAGTGGTTGAAATTCAAATATTTGTTACCGTACTACTCACTTATGATAATGAAAAAATTATCATCCCAAATGGTGCACTTTCTAATGGCTGTGTAAAAAACAAGTTTGCAGAACCAACTCGCCGCGTCGATATTGAGTTTGGTATTAGCTACAGTGATGATGTGCTTAAAGCGCGAGAAGTACTAATGGGCGTGTTAAATAGCTACGAGTTAGTACTCAAAGATGAGGCAAAACAACCGGTTGTGCATGTAAGTCAGCATGGCGATAGCCATATCGGCATGTTGGTCTGGGCATGGGTTGATTCTGAAAATTACTGGCCAGTGTATTTTGGTTTATACGAACGCGTTAAAATTGCCTTCGATAAAGAAAATATTACCATTCCATTCCCACAGCGCGATGTACATATTCATCAATTCCCAGGGAAATAAACTAATATTAAAAAGCCCGCACAGCGGGCTTTTTAAAATCTTGAATCTTGTCAGATCAGCTAAATAATCTTTCTAACCACCCTTTATCTAAATCGTCTTCACAACGTTTAAGCTGAGCCGCATAGCGACTTGCACGATTTTTTACTTTATTAGCCACTGCCATTAACCACTTTTTATTTTTATAGGTGCCGCGTTTATAACCGCCCCAGCCTTCGTGGTAATTTAGGTATTGCGCGTAGGCATCCCATTTCGAGATGCCATTAACTTTATGAGTCTTATAAACAAACCAGCCCATAAAGTCGATAGCGTCATCAAAATCATCGCGATCTGCGCCACTATTACCCGTTTCACGAATATCATCAGACCAGGTGGGTGTTTTTGCTTGTGAATAGCCGTAAGGTGAACTTGCTCGCCCTGTTGGAATAACCCACAAAAAGTATTCCATTGGCGGTGCAGCATCGTGTTTAAAGGAGCTTTCTTGATACATCATGCTCATTAGTACATGTTTAGGTGAGCCCCATTTTTCTTGGGCATCTTTTGCGTCATAGTACCAATCGCTTTTTTCTTCAAAAATTTTACATATATCATTAGGTTGCTTTGGAGGGGCTGTTGCGCAACCAGTTAACAGAGCCCCCAGCGATAAAATAATTAAACTATTTTTCATTTTTTTTGTTGCTCGCTGAACTTTTTATAAAAGTATAAGTCTTATTTTATGAATGCGCAGTTTAGCATTGTTTATCCCTGAAGAATCTTTACGCAGCCAACTTGGGCTGCGTTTTTTTTGCCTGCTTATTTAGCTGCAAACTTACTTAGTGGCAAAATAATCATCTAAAAATGCATTAAATGTTTGATTATCAGCGGCTTTCAACTCGCGTTCAGCAATAACTGACTGTTCTGCTTGTTGTTTTAAATAGCTGTCTGAATACACTTTATATGGCGTATCTTGATGTTGTTGCTGGTAACTTTTTGCCAACGATAAGGCAAAATAACCATTATCAATACCAGACCCTTTCAGTTGACTAACGTAGCGCCCTGAGTATGTTAATTCAGGATCTGCTATCCATTGGCTTAATCGAGTAATCGTTTCGCTGTAATAGCTAACGCCGTAAGCATTATCCATATAGGCTGCAACTTGTTGTAACTGTACGAAGATCTCTGCTCCCCACGTTGCTAGACTGCATAAACTACCAGAGCGATTTAGCATCACTTCTAAAGCGCGACCTTGGCTTACAACCGTATCTAAATTTTCGGTGCTACGCTGTTGCGAATCCCAATCCATTGTTGGAGAATCTTTCAATAAGCAATAAGTTAGAAAAACATCTAGGAAATGAATTTGCTCAATATCAATTCCCGTTGCTGCAAATGGATTTACATCTAGAGCCCTGATTTCAATATACTCAATACCGCCACGTAACAGTGCGTCAGTCGGTGTTTCACCACTTTTAGCATTGCGCTTAGGACGAATTGGCGAATAAAATTCGTTTTCAATCTGCAATACATTTTTATTCAATTGTTTAGGCTGGGCATCTTTATAATCAGCAAGCTGACCATAAATATCTGACGGTGAATGAATCGCACTTTTTAATCCTGCTACATATTCATCTAGTGAGTTATACAGTACTTTTAGTGATGACTGAGCACTGTTGGTATAACCCAAATTACCTAAGCGCAAAGCTGTACCCACTTCAAGATAAAGCGTACCTTTACCTAGCTTTTTAAAAGGAAGATCCGTACTACGCCCTTGTAAAAATGAATTACACAGCGCTGGCGATGCACCAAATAAATAACTGATCAACCATAGTTCTCGTTTGAAGTTACGGATCAGTCCTAAATAACCTGCCGAAATAAACTCTTGTAATGAGCCAGTATCGCCTTTAATCGTTTTTAAACTCTGCCAAAATGACTCTGGAAACGATATATTAAAGTGCACACCGGCAATCGCTTGCATCATGCTGCCATAACGATTTTTAAGACCTTCGCGGTACAAGGTTTTCATGCGTCCAATATTAGAATCACCAAATTGAGCTAATACAATGTCATCTTGATGTTCTATAAAACACGGCATACTGATAGGCCATAATAATTCATCGCCCATCTGTGATAGGGTAAACTTTTGTAAGTCTTGCAGCTGATTTAACGTTTCTTCAGCAGATTCACTAACGGGTGTTATAAACTCTAGTAAAGACTCAGAAAAATCAGTGGTGATATGCCCGTTAGTTAACGCACAACCAACCCCTTTTGGATGACCTTGCTGTGAAATTACACCGTTTGGCTTGATCCGCAACGCTTCTCTTTCAATACCGCGTTGAATGCCTTTAATTGCGTATTTATGCTGTTCTGGGGCTAGCGCTGCTAACGCTTTAGTTAAATCATGTGTAGTCAAAAATGCTTCCTCGAGCCACGTGGCCTAATCATAAGTCAATGGGGGCAAATTGATAATACTCAAGGTTTAATAGTGGCATAACTCTAATTTCCACTATTTTCCAAGAAGGTCACCGTATGTTTGTAAAGCAAACTTGCTGCGGGCAGCCAAGCTATAATAGCCAAATATTTACTAATCTTGCCATTGTAAGAGCTAATATACAATTGCTTTAATGACACCACAGTAATGCAAGATACTGACTAATTAAATGTTTGCTTGTTATGTGCAACTCATTGCTGACATTTACTCATTGCTCGCACTAGAGCAATGATATCTATTTATATATTAAGCTATTACCCGCGCACTTTTTGCAAGTTTCTTTGTTTTAGATCATTAAAAAGCTATTTAATAGCTATTTTACTCCTGTGATCACTGAACCTGCTATCATTACATTTGTATGAACTTTATAATCATCACTAATAATAAAGCATGTTTAAGGACTACCTATGCGTCGGGGTCAGCAGTTAATAAACGAAGAAGTCACCTTTTCAGATCACCAGCAGCTCGTCTCCACTACAGATATACGTGGAGTGATAACCTATGCAAATAAAGAATTTTGCAACATTGCCGGCTTCACCCTTGAAGAACTGATTGGCAAAAATCATAATATTGTTCGCCACCCAGATATGCCTAAAGCAGCATTTAAAGAAATGTGGGGAAAACTCAAACAAGGTCATTCATGGCGCGGCATGGTAAAGAATCGCTGCAAGGATGGCCGCTATTATTGGGTTGATGCATTTGTTACTCCTATTTTTGAACATGGTCAACTCGTTGGCTATCAATCAGTACGAACAAAACCGAGCGAACAACTAAAACGACGCGCACAAAGCCTATACACTAAAATAAATGCCGGTAAATCGTTGTCCTCTTGGCGTGAATGGGTCGGTGTTCGCCAAAGTGCAGCCCTACTGATTGGCTTACTTGGTTTAGTACTATTGGCAGCTTTTGTATCTATTGCTGTTGCATTGATAACCGCGTTATTTAGTTTACTAATTATGCTATTAAATTATGATGAATTAGTTTTCACACCAACAGCACTGAAACAGCTAAAGGCAGTAAATGATTCTGTATCCCGCTATGTCTATGTCGGCCATCATCCATTTAGTATTAGTGAATATAACCAGCAAATGCTTAATGCTAAATTACGTACCGTATTAGGACGAGTAAAAGATACGACTGTCACGTTTACCGGTATTGCGGCTAATCTAGACCAACAATCAGCATTAACTGAAAAAGGCATTGCCGCACAAGGACAACGCCTTGGCCAAATGGCCACCGCAATGTCACAAATGAGCGCAACCATAGGTGAAATATCGAGCAACACTCATCATACCGCTGAAAAAGTAAATATTACTTACCAAAGCTGCACTGATATAAAACTGCACATTGCAGACAATAGTGCCATGGTGTCTGACCTTGCTTTACAAGTTGAACAAGCGGCAAGTACTGCTAATTCCCTTGCAACCGAGGCGGATAAAATAGGTCAAGTAATGACTGAAATCGAAGGCATTGCAGAGCAAACCAATTTGCTGGCATTAAATGCTGCAATTGAAGCCGCGCGTGCTGGTGAACATGGCCGAGGCTTTGCGGTAGTTGCCGATGAAGTGCGTGCATTATCTTCTCGTACTCAACGTGCTACTGCACAAATTCATAGCTCTATTAAAGAAATTCAAGATACCCTGTTTAGCTGGTCCACGGTCATGAAAAACACCAAGGCGCAAGCCGATGAATGTGTAAATACCACCGGACATACCCAAGTTGAACTGGATAGCATCTTCGCGCAAATAAGTGAAATATCGCAACTAGCGACACAAATATCTGCTGCCGCCGAGCAACAACAAACTGTCAGCCTCGATATTAGCGACAACATTACACAAATAAAAGGTTACAGTGACGAGAACTTAACGTTGAGCTTTAATGTCGCTAAAGGTGCTGCACAGCTTGTCGAAGGCTCACGTAAAGTTAACGATATTTTACTGACTTTTAAGGTTTAATTAAGCGCGGCTAAATGATAGGGGTTTATCTTTAATATTTACTTTATAACTTTTTATTCGCAGCGAGTTTAAGGCCAGCATATTCACTGGCCTTAAAACTCAGTTAATCAGTTAGCGTGATGAGAACACTAAACCATTTTCGTCAGCATCAATTACTATCATGTCACCACTTTGATATTCACCTGCGAGTAACTTCTGCGATAATGGGTTTTCAATGGTATGTTGAATAGCCCGTTTGAGTGGTCGTGCACCATAAACCGGGTCAAAACCACTGGCTGCAATTCGATCAAGAGCTGCATCACTTATTTGTAACAAGTAACCCATTCCTGTTAGGCGCTCACGTAACTTGCTTAACTGAATATCTGCAATCTCTTTGATATGTTCATTAGCAAGTGGGTGGAATACTACGGTTTCATCAATACGGTTAATAAATTCAGGTCTAAACTCATTAACCAAAACCCCCATCACTTTTTCTTTTAACGCTGCATAATCGTTGTTACCGGTTTGCTCTTGAATAATATCTGAGCCTAAATTTGAGGTCATGATGATCACCGTATTTTTAAAATCAACAGTACGACCTTGGCCATCCGTTAAACGACCATCATCTAACACTTGCAGCAGAATATTAAATACATCAGGATGTGCCTTTTCGATTTCATCAAGCAAAATTACAGAATATGGACGACGACGAACAGCTTCTGTTAAGTAGCCACCTTCTTCATAACCAACATAGCCCGGAGGCGCGCCAACTAAGCGAGCAACTGAGTGCTTTTCCATAAACTCAGACATATCAATTCGCACCATCGCGCTTTCAGTATCAAACATATATCCAGCTAACGCTTTAGTCAGCTCAGTTTTACCGACCCCGGTTGGGCCTAAAAATAAAAACGAACCGATTGGCCTATTTGGATCTGCAAGCCCTGCCCGTGAACGACGAATCGCATTCGCCACTGCCACTACCGCTTCGTCTTGACCGATCACTTTATGGTGTAAATGTTCTTCCATTTGCAGCAGTTTTTCACGCTCACCTTGAAGCATGCGCGATACAGGAATACCAGTCCAACGTGAAAGTATCTCAGCAATTTCATCTTCACCCACTTGGTTTTTAAGTAAGCTCATTTCTTGCATTTCAGCTTGTGAAGCTAAGTCGAGTTTACGTTCCAATTCTGGAATGCGGCCGTATTGCAGCTCTGACATACGTTGTAGATCAGTGGCACGGCGGGCAACATCTAAGTCTAATCGCGCTTGTTCAAGTTCAGCCTTAATTACTTGAGTACCTTGCAAAGAGGCTTTCTCAGCTGTCCATACTTCATCAAGTTCACGGTACTGGGCTTCAAGATCGGTGATTAGCTCCTGCATCTCAGAACGACGCTTTTGACTGGCGTCATCTTTCTCTTTAGCAAGTGCATTATCTTCGAGTTTTAGCTGGATGATACGGCGCTCTAATTTATCTAATGATTCTGGTTTTGAATCGATTTGTAGGCGAATAGACGAACCCGCTTCATCAATTAAATCAATGGCTTTATCCGGTAGCTGGCGATCGCTAATGTAGCGGTGCGATAAATGCGCTGCGGCAACAATGGCTGGATCGGTAATTTCAACACAGTGATGTAACTCGTAACGCTCTTTCAAGCCTCGAAGAATCGCTATGGTATCTTCTACTGATGGTTCTTCAACAAGCACCTTTTGAAAACGACGTTCTAAAGCGGCATCTTTTTCAATATATTTACGATACTCATCAAGGGTTGTAGCACCGACACAATGCAGTTCACCTCGAGCCAATGCAGGTTTGAGCATATTACCCGCATCCATTGCACCATCAGATTTACCGGCGCCCACCATAGTATGAATTTCGTCAATAAACAAAATCACTTGGCCTTCTTCTTTAGCCAATTCATTAAGCACTGACTTTAAACGTTCTTCAAACTCACCACGGTATTTTGCACCGGCCACCAAGGCTCCTAAATCAAGCGATAACACACGTTTGTTTTTCAAGCCTTCAGGGACTTCGCCATTAATAATACGCTGCGCGAGCCCTTCAGCTATAGCGGTTTTACCCACACCGGGTTCGCCAATCAACACGGGGTTATTTTTAGTACGCCGTTGTAATACTTGAATGGTGCGGCGAATTTCATCATCGCGGCCAATAACAGGATCAAGTTTACCTTGCTCTGCACGCTCAGTTAAATCGATAGTAAACTTTTTCAGCGCTTGACGGGTATCTTCAGCATTCGGATCATCAACTTTTTGACCACCGCGAATAGCTTGTATTGCTGCTTCTATTTTAGTGCTGGTCATATTTAAAGCGCGGAAGATATCACCCAATGGCCCTTTATCATCACACGCTGCTAATACAAATAACTCACTGGAGATGTATTTATCTTTACGCTTTTGCGCGTACTTATCGCATAAGTTGATCAGTGAAACCATGTTATTTGACAACTGCACGTCGCCGCCAACACCTTCCACTTTAAATAGCTTTTCTATCTCTTGTGATAACTTGGTATTAAGTTCATCGGCACTCACACTGGCTTGGGCTAATAACGCACGCACACTTGAGCCACTTTGCTGCAAGAGTGAATACATTAAATGTACTGGTTCAATAAATTGATGATCACGACCAAGCGCTAATGACTGAGCGTCAGAGAGCGCAGATTGAAATTTACTGGTAAATCGATCTAAACGCATAAGGGGTTACCTATTAAAAAAACTAATTACTTAATTAATGGGTATGCTCGGCACTTTGATCAAGGCTTAGGAGAAAATATACTCACTGAATAGACTATTACTTGCGCCAGATCAAAGAAGCCATACGGCCTGTTTGACCATCTCGACGGTATGAGAAGAATTGTTCGCTATTGCTAACTGTACAGTACTCACCACCACTAATATTTCTTATGCCTAGATTAATAAGCTGTGTGGTTGCGAGCAGATAAATATCCGCTAAATATTTACCATCCGCCTGCGCCACAAATGCAGTGTGATGAGATGCTGATTGTTCACAGAAAAGCGCTTTTACTTCACTGCCAACCTCAAACTTTGCAGCACCTATGGCAGGACCTAACCACGCTATAATTTGTTCTGCAGGGCTGCTAAAGTGACGCAAAGTATTAGCGATAATACCCGCATGCAAACCGCGCCAGCCACCATGAATAGCAGCCACCTCATCACCACTTTCACTGGTAAGTAAAACCGGCAAGCAATCTGCTGTCATAATTGCCAGTGGTTGATTTTTTAATCGGGTATACAGCGCATCCGCATCATAATTAGCCTGTGGGTCAAAATACTCATCCACAACAACGACTTCACTGCTATGGATCTGATTAAGCCACACCGGTGCTTTAGGAAGCTGAGCAGCTAAAAGTGCGCGATTCGTTAATACCGCTTGCTGATCATCGCCCACATGTAGGCCTAAGTTTAAACTCATAAAAGGCGCATGCGATACACCGCCCTGACGAGTTGTACTGAGAGCACCTACATTGGTTGGCGCTGTCCAATTAGGATAAAGCATTAAAGCAGCTTAAAAATCGATATTTGGATTAGCTTTGGTGTCTTCACGAAGTACGTGCGTCATGGCAACCATGTCATCAGGAATTGGCGCCTGCCAAGTCATCATTTCACCCGTAATTGGGTGTGCGATACTTAGCTTTACCGCGTGCAATGCTTGACGATTAAATTCACGTAACATTTGGAACAATTCAGGTGTTGCGCCTTTTGGTGGACGTGGACGACCGCCATAGGCTTTATCACCAATCAATGGATGATTAATAAATGCCATATGCACACGAATTTGGTGAGTTCGGCCAGTTTCTAAACGAAGACGTAATCGCGTATGCGCACGGAATTTTTCAGCAACTCGAAAATGCGTAATTGCTGGTTTGCCCTGCTCATGCACAGCCATGTGTGTACGCTGCGTAGGATGGCGGCCAATTGGTTTTTCAACCATGCCACCCGCTGTCATTGTGCCATTACAAATTGCTTCATATTCACGCGTGAAATTTTCACGCTTTTGTAATGCTTTAACTAAATGTGTTTGCGCCTGAATTGTTTTAGCTACCACCATCAAACCGGTAGTATCTTTATCTAGACGATGCACAATACCTGCGCGCGGAACATTAATGATATCTGGATAATGATGCAACAATGCATTGAGCACTGTGCCATCAGGATTACCGGCACCAGGGTGCACAACTAAACCCATAGGTTTGTTGATAACCAAAATATCATCATCTTCATAAACGATGTTTAATTTGATATCTTGCGCTAGATATTCACGTGGGGCTTCAATGCTAGTTTCAACATTGACCGTTTCACCACCAAAGAGTTTTTCTCTCGGGGTGTTTAAAATTTCACCATCCACGGTGATTTTATCATCCAAAATCCACGTTTTTATACGTGAACGTGAATAATCAGGGAACAATTGCGCCAATACTTGGTCTAGACGTTTACCGCCTAACTCAGTTGGCACCTCGGCTTGAAGAGAAATTTGCTCTGACATTAGTAACTTTACCCAATTTACCAGTGCAAGCTGTGCTCGACTGGGTTAGAATCGCTTTTAATAAAAGCATTATATAATAAGCATAGTTTACTCGGTTTTACCCACTTGGCCTAGCCGAAGACATCGAAGGTAACAAATAAAATGATAAATAGAATAGGGAAACGTGCATTCGCCATTGTTTTTACAGTTTCATTACTTGGTTTAGGTGCCTGTTCGTCAGCACCTGATGCAGAAGATATCCAACGCGTTCCTAATAAATCAGCGCAAGCGTTGTATGATGATGCCAAACAAACACTTGATTCAGGCTTGTACGCGCGTGCAATTGAGCTTTTGAGTGCGATTGATTCACGCTATCCGTTTGGGCCTATGTCAAAACAAGTACAAATGGATTTAGTCTACGCCCATTACCAAGCGGGTAATACTGAACAAGCGCTTGCAACAATTGACCGTTTTATTCGCCTAAATCCAAACCACAAAGATTTAGACTATATGTACTACATGCGTGGTTTAGTAAATATTAAAGCCGATAAAAACGCATTCCAAGAGTATTTTGGTGTTGATAGAGCCGACCGTGATGCTAATCGTACCCGTGTTGCTTTTACTGATTTATCAACTTTAGTTAACCGCTTTCCTGACAGTGGCTATGCCCCTGAAGCAAAAAGACGTTTAGTTTGGTTACTCAACAAAATGGCACGTTACGAGTTGAAAGTTGCTGATTACTACTATGAACGTGAAGCTTACTTAGCAGCAGCAAATCGCGGTAAATATGTCGTAGAGCATTATTCTCAAAGTAGTTACTTAGATAATGCACTGGAAATGATGGAAAAAAGCTACAACAAGCTTGGTTTACCAGAATTAAGTAAACACGCTAAAATGACCCGTGAGTTAAATAAAAAGAAATAAATTAACATATACAAAAAAGGCGCTACTGATTGTTTATAAGTAGCGCCTTTTTTATGTCTGACTTTTAATCTCAGATAATAAATTAAATCGCGTCTTCATCTTCTTCAGCAGTACGAATACGTACCACACGCTCAACGTCAGTGACGAAAATCTTACCATCGCCAATTTTACCTGTTTGTGCTGTTTTAACGATCACTTCAATAGCACGGTCAACATCGTCATCACCAAGGACAATATCAAGTTTTACTTTTGGTAAAAAATCAACCATGTATTCAGCTCCACGATATAACTCAGTATGCCCTTTTTGACGGCCAAAACCTTTCACTTCACTGACGGTCATGCCAGTAATACCGACATCAGACAACGCTTCACGAACATCATCAAGTTTAAATGGTTTAATTATTGCTTCTATTTTTTTCATTAATTGTTGCTACTTTTAAATTCTGTTTGAGTCGATTTTAGACAATCCTGCAGTTCATAGCAAACAAAGCAATTGAATTACGGTGATTTAATCAACAACAATGGTATGATTATTAAAAACCTAGCAACTATACTTAAAATATAAGTCGTTAGCATCACGTTTGAGTGAGTCCCTGAGTATTTAGAGGTAGATATGAAAAAAATACAACGTGGTTTTACGCTATTAGAGCTAATGGTCACCATTGCAATAGTCGGTATTGTGGCTACGATAGCTTTATGGGATAGCAGTGATATGCTAGAGAATAACCGCGCTGAAAACTATTTACTTGAGTTAAAGCGAAACATCAACTTTGCCCGTGCAAAAGCAACCAGCACAGATTCACTCATCGTGGTATGTAGTGGCGAAACTTCTAGAATTGAAAATGACCAAAGAGTGACATGTTTAAATGATTGGAGTGAAGGCTCGATCATCGTCTTTTATGATAATAATGGTAATGGCATTCATAACCCGCGTATAGGGGACAAAATACTCAGGGTGATGTCTGAAATATCCGATAATAGTCAATTTACGTTTACCGGTGATAATTCATTAATATTTGATGCCAGCGGCCGTGTCACCACAAGCCCCGGCATTTTTACCTACTGCCCTAATAAAGACAATAAAAACAATAAAGCAATGGAAGTAAGTGTCTCTGGCACAGCTTTATACTATGGAGATACTAAAAACACTTGCGATTAAATGCCAATCAACCTTGCATCTAATTTAGGGTCAACTAATCTTAAGTAATTAGCTATTACTGAGTGCTTCATGGATGAACAGCATACAAAGCGCAGTTATCTTAAAGGGAACAACGTTAGTTGAAACTATGGTGGCATTGAGCATTATGTCTGTGATGTGTCATTTTATTTTATTTAATTATCAGCCTTTACTAATAAACAACCGCTTAGATAATCACATCGCTAAAGTAAACCGAGCTATTAACTTGTCCCGTTTAAATGCAATATCTTATAGTGCCAATGTGACGCTTTGTGCGCTGAAAAACAATCAATGTTATAACGATAATTGGCACAAGCAACTAACCGTATTTACTGATACAAATGAGTTAGGTGTATTTGATGGTAACGATCAAACTTTATTTTATATCGAGCCTACGCACCCACAAGACATGTTGACCTACCCACGACCTTTTATCACTTTTCGTTATGATGGTACCCCAATGGGGCTTCATAACGGTACCTTTACTTACTTCCCTGCCTATAAAGAAGCAAGCTTTGCAGGGCTTGCAATATCAATTAGTTACACCGGAAGAACAAAAGTTAAAAGTACTTCTAAGTGCCAGGAGTAGCTATTTTATATTTAACTTAGGATTATTTCCCCCAGCACATTGCAGAATTCGCTTTCGGCGTTGCAGTTTTTAACCCTGCATCATCGATTGTAAACGTCTTACAATCTTCATCCTGCAGTGGCGGCCCCGCAACTGGTGTTGCAGTGAAACTAAACGTTCCTGCATCATTATCAACGTCAGCCTTAATTGTGTAAAAACCGTGCTCTGTTGGTGTTACAACGCCGATGTTATCTAAATTAGTCGTGTATTGACGATTATCTACAAAAAACTGTTCTTGTCTATTCGCGGCATCAAGAAGCGATGTTATCGCTTCTGTACGCGCAGTACGTTTAACATGCTCAAAGTAGCTTGGTAACGCAATTGACGCAATAATTCCTAATATTGCGACGGTGATCATCAGCTCAATTAACGTAAATCCTAGTTGTTTAATTGTTGTCATTTACTTCTCGCTTATAAATAAAGGTTTGTTGTGTTTTAAAACCAAAACCAATTGGCACAGCATCATTAACTAACTTGATATTGCCATCTTTATCAAATGAAATACCAGGCCCAAGAATCTCTTTTGGGATGAATGGGTTCTGTGCACTAAGATCATTACTATCTGTGGCTTTTATCCCTGGCCCTATCATTAAAAACTGACTGATAGTTTGTTTCTTCGTCCCTGT
>NZ_JACJFH010000170.1:0-4523 GCF_014164495.1 Pseudoalteromonas sp. SG41-5
CTAAAAAAGTAGCCATCATTGCGTGTATACGAAAGCTGGTAGTGATAATAAATTCAATGGTGAGAGATGGTGTAATGTGGGATCCTGAAATGGTTTAAAATTAGGAATTGACACCATAGTCACTTGTTATGTTGCTATTACTTTGAACAGATTAAAGACACCGATACTTAAAAACAACAAACCCCAGACTAACCCGAACAACCTTAATTTGCTATCTGCGTTTGATGGTATTGCTACCATTGGTCCGATACCAATTTTATAACCTAGTTGCCAAGATAAACATTTTTCTAACCCCCAGAAAAGGATAAATACATAAACACTGATTAGAGACTCTTTGCTATGACCCAAATAATGAAATAGGAAAAACAAAAACAAGCATATTACTGAGAGGCTAAAAACTACTTTTTGAAATTTCACCAAACTAGGAATCTTCCTTGCAACATAGACATAATGACTCCCACACGGTGTTAGCCTCCGCTTTTCGTGGGTTAGCTTAATTCAAAGCCAGAGCCATAATTAGTTTGTCTATCAACTAAACAGCAGAGGCTAACATGAATAAACATAGCATACTTTTTATCGGACTTGATACACATAAAGAATTCAATGAAGTCGCCTATATTGAAGAACATAGAGGTGCACAACCTGTTCACCTTGGTCGATTTTCCTCTTCCAAAGTTGCCGTTCAAAAGCTTGTTCGTCAGTTTGAATCTAAATACCCTGGCGCAACGTTACACTTTGTTTATGAAGCAGGCCCTTGTGGTTATTATTCGTATCGTCCCTGATACTCACTAAAGCCCGCTACACGGTTCAAATTTATTCCCTATAAATTTGTGGATTTACAGATTAATCACAAGCCTTGGCCATTGCTGTTATGTGGTTGCCCCGTCTCTTATTCCTAAAAAACCAGGCGAGAAGATTAAAACCGATAAACGTGATGCCCTTAAGCTCGCTAAATTACTTAAATCTGAAGATTTAACACCTATCTATGTTCCCGAGCCTGAAGATGAAGCTGTACGTGATTTATCTCGTGCACGCGAAGTGGCCATGAAAGATTTAAAAGATGCTAAATATCAATTAAAAGCACTGCTGCTTCGTAATAATATTAATTACAAAGGCACTGCAAATTGGTCACAAAAACATTTACGTTGGCTCACTGAGCTTGTGCTTCCACACCCAGCACAGCACATCGTCTTACAAGAGTTTTTACAAACAATTACCGAGCGAATAAGTCGACTTGAACGATTAGATAATGAACTTACACATCACGTTCATCAATGGCGTTATTATCCCGTTGTTAAAGCAATACAAGCAATGCGAGGTGTTCGTTTGTTGGTCGCCACCGGTGTTGTTGCTGAGCTTGGCGATTTAACGCGCTTCGATCATCCCCGTAAATTAATGAGTTATCTCGGTCTTGTACCCAGTGAACACTCGAGTGGTGGCAAACGCCATATTGGCGCTATCACAAAATGCGGAAATGGCCGAGCAAGACGCCTACTAATTGAAGGCGCGCACACTTATCGCTATGCAGCAAATATATCGACAGATATGCAAAAACGACAAGAAGGTTTACCAAAGGACATTATTGATATTGCGTGGAAAGCACAACTTAGGCTCTGCAAGCGCTATAAAAAAATGATAGCCAAAGGGAAACACTACAACCTGGTTGTCACCGCAATTGCCCGAGAAATGATTGCGTACATATGGGCCATTGCTAAAGAAGTGGTACTTACGCCAGTGAATACAAAACTTAGATTGGCAAGAGTACCCGCATGATAAACGAATTAGAGTTAATGCATAGGATCAAGCATCGGGTGTGGCACAACCACCGACGGCGTTAGGATGGCAATGCAGCTAACGCTGCATTGAACCACGAACATAGACTGAAGACAGGTGCCACGACGAACTAAGTAAGGTTTGCTCTGTTACTAGAAATAGTAATAACCAACGAATATCAGCAAGATAACCGACGACATTACTTGCTTCATCCTATGTATTAACTCGCTCTAATTCGAGCTGAAGTAATTATGGCTTAAAAAGTTAGGCAAGGATCAGTGTGTTTAACTTGACAGTGGGAGTCATACCAACGCCCGCATTTGCCGTTGGTGTGGAGCGCAGCGGAAAGCCAATCCGACAACATGCGTTTGTTATGCATTGGCTTAACCTTACGCTTTGTTTTTTACTAGGCTTTACTTCCTAGAATTTCTTTCAATAGCGGCTTCTAGTGCTTCCTGAATTCGCTTTTCTTTCGTAGTGGGTTTTGCAGCCTCACCAATCCTTCGGATTAAATAGTTCCTTTTTCCAGGCGGAAGATCTAAGAATCCATCTATCATGCCACTATCTTCTAATGTAGCTAGTAAATCATCTGGTAAATCTACGTCTTCTGGGTCAATTACAACGAAATCAAGTTTAATATTGTCGCCCACTTTAGTATTCGTGAGCTTACGTATCTTTGATTTAATGCGAATATAATGTTTCCCACCGCCAACAGGAAATAGACTTACTTGAAATGGCTCTGAATTATTAACACTAGCACGAACCAATACAGGCCCTTTAGTTCTAAGTGATTTGGTTACGCTTGAAGGTACGCTAACAGCACAGTAATCCATACCCTCAGCCCAATTCTCTAATATTGCATTAAATTCAAACTGCTTTCCGATTAACGATCTATCTATCATGGATTGTTCTCAGTTTTGCATAACGCCAAGCTCACCAGAATTTTGGGAGCGCAGCGAGTAAAATTTCTGTGTGTAGCGCCTTGTTATATGAAACTACCGGCTAGGGAATAAATCGTTATTTAGCACCGATCATGTCTCTTTCTTCACCTTTTTTTGCAGGCTCAGAAATTATGTAATACATATTGCAGTCATTGATCGCCTTTAATTTTTTCCTGCAACATGTTGCTTCAACAATAGTCTCATATGTAACGGAACGTGATTGGCTTAATTCATCCATGATTTCATTCAAAAAATCAAAGTCCATTTTCGATTGGCATTGAGGGCATTTTGTCATTTAGTTTCTCCATACTTTATTTATCATATAACGCTTACAATAACGGGAAAAACCGAGCGCTTTGCAACAAAGTTGCAGCGAGGCTTTTTCCCAATGAGCGAAGCGAATGATGTTTATTGTTTTGTTAGTGTTCATTGTCAGATTCAACCGTTTCAAACTCAATGCCACCGACACGCTTTGCAATAAAATTGTACCCGAAACACATGAGTCTATTCATTATGTAAAACATAAAACCGTATAGTAATGGTGCTAATGCAAAAATTAAAAACGGAAAATTAGGAATGCTTTCTCCAGTGCTTGTTTTCATTTCTGGAGCGACGAAAAAACCAATGACTCCCATTATGGAAAAAGGAATTGTGAATAGTGCGAACGCTAAAGCAATAACTTTACTAGTTTGGTGCGATGAGAAAGATTTTATCTGGACTTTCATTTTTCCTCCATGAACACTAACGAGGCTGTAGAATTACTCGTTTTTAATTTATTTTTATTGATGCATTAACCATAGCTGAGTTCCTATTTTGATTCAATCGGTTACTTCGATTTTACGTGAAATATAAAAAGAGGATTTACTGTTGCTTTAATGGGCGTTTTGGAAGGTATGACAGGTGTTTAAGTGGCTTATTTGGAGAGGTAGCAGCTTACCTTTATTAATGCATCGTGTTTTGCAGCTTTTCTATATTATGAACTAAGCAATACAGTTGCCATTGGGCATTCACTTTCGTTTGACCGTGTAAGGTCAATTTATTCATGCCTTTGTTAACTGTAATATTCCGCTGTTTATTTAAAGGAAAGCAGGCTCTATACAGCCAAGTCGTTTGCCATTCCGTCAATAAAAAGCTGTCGTCGCCCGATTGGGCTGTCTATTTTGACCTTCATTTTGTCGATATAGCTTAGCTGTTTACGCGATTCATCATTTTTAAACTGTACTTGCCGCCCTGTTTTTATCGGTGGCTTTCGCATGCATTGCTGTTGCAGCGGGCATACTTTGCAATCTTTTAAGTAACCGCAGAATCGCGTGTATTTTTGGTTATGGCTGTTTACATTGATACCACTTCGCCACATGTCATTGCCTGCAGGACAGCGGCAGGTTTGTGTTGTTTCATCATAATGGAAGTCCTCTGAAGTAAATAAGCGTGGCTTACCTTTACTGCGTTTTAGTCGGCGTTTTTCTTGCTCTGTTTCATAAGTTTCGCTATCTTTAAATAACGGGTTTCGTTTTCTAAATTGGTTATCCGCAATGTAAGTATCAAAGCCACTTTTCGCCATGTATTCAAGGTTCGCTTCGCTATTAAACCCACTGTCTGCGGTGAACTTAATCGTTTGTTCGTCTGTTGATTTGTCGGTATTCAATTTATCAAGCTGCTGCTTTAATTGCTTAACTGCTGGCTGCCTGCGTATTCTCATGACTTTGATCACCGATTCTCATCAGCTTTGATCACCTGATTTATCATTTTGTAGAGCCGTTTTTAAATTAGCTTAACTGATCATCATCAGTCAATTTATTTAACTGTTTT
>NZ_JACJFH010000171.1:0-4318 GCF_014164495.1 Pseudoalteromonas sp. SG41-5
CACCAAACTTATTATCCCAGTTATTACTGAGCATAAAAGAAGCACGAGGCGATACATCCTCATCAACATCACTATAACGAGCATTGACATTGTAAGCGCCTTTAAAGCCATCATATTGAAATGGACGCGCCGTTTGTAAGTTAACATTGCCTGAGATGCCACCGTCTTCAAGTTCAGCAGAAACGGTTTTATTAATATCTATTTGGGTAAACAGTTCAGATGCGAATACGTTAAAATCAAAAGCACGAGAGGTATTAGAACCACCAGCCGCATCAGTAGCAGCACCAGCAGATGCTGATTCCATGCCATTAATTGTGGTTTTAACGTAACGAGAACCTAAACCGCGAATGGTAATTTGACGACCTTCACCCGCATCCTCCTCAATAGAGATACCAGGTACGCGTGAAAGAGAATCTGCCACATTTAAGTCAGGAAATTTACCAATATCTTCTGCAATGATGGTTTCACGGGTGCCTACGGCTTCACGCTTAGACATTAAAGCGGCATTGATACTACCGCGAAAACCTTTTACTTCGATCACTTCAAGTTGATCATCAGCAACAGCTTCATCTTGAGGGGCTGCATATGCTAAGCCACTGGTCAATGCGCCACTGAGTATTAAATTGGTCATTAACTTACTAAGTTTAAAATTGTGTGTGCTGGTTGTCATAGTGGTTCCACGTTCTACTTATTGTTATTAAGTTAACATGACTTAAAAGAGAGTGTTTGTCATGTCCTTGTTCTGATTTTTATTGCACCTAACCTCATAATCCATAATGGGAAAAACAACGAGAAAGCAAGTAGCAAAGTGTTTGATGAAATGGCTTGCTACCGGTGGCACAAAATGAAAAATATAGCGTTATTGATGCGAAGTCAAATGAAAAACATAACATTATTCATCATTAATTTACATTTAGAACAGCATACGAATACCATTCAAGTGCAACATTATCTATAAGTACTATGATTTAACTGATTATTTGCCACCGGTGGCATTGTATTTTAATTATAAATAATGGATGCGCTACTTTAGTCGTATAAAAACAATATAAGAATATTTTTGTTAGTATGTGAGTAATTTTTGATTATCAATTAAGAAAGGCAATTAACATTGAGTTGTTGGTATTGTGCGTAAAAAAACAGCTTAATTAAAATGTTAATTAAGCTGTTTTCCTTAGGGGAGTTTAAAATTTAAATACTGTTTTACAAGTTGTAGCGTATTCCTAAAAAGAACTGTCGGCCGGTATGATTATATTCACGCGGTAAATCTAAACTGCCATCACCTGTTGTATATAGGCGTTCATACTCATCGGTAAGGTTAATAGCTTCAAATGTTACAGTGACATTTTCATTAATATTATAAAAAGCAGATAGGTCAAAATGTGTTGGACCAGATGTCGCTTCTTCGGCATTACCATTGTTACCCGTGTAATCTGTGATGTAATTGTCGCGTTTATTTACTGAGGCACGAGCGCCATAGTTTTCTTCTTCATAATACAGGGTAAAGTTATAAGAATTTTTAGAAAGGCCGGTAATTTCACCTGCAGAGACATACGTATAGTTAGACACTAACCCCATATTTTTTAACAACCCAGGTAGGAATGAAAAAGGTTGCTGATAAATAAGTTCAAGCCCTTTGATCACAGTACCTTGTCCATTTACAGGGACGAAATGTGTGTAAGGGGTAGTTCTAGGATCGAGCGCACTTGATGGATCATATTGCGGATCATTATCAATAAAGGGTAAATAAGCAGGATCGACGAGTTTTTCTTCACTATCACTTTTTATAAAAGAGCCAATGTCTTTGTAAAACGCTGTTGCTGCTAATAGCGACTCTTCTGCAAAGTACCATTCAACACCAACGTCTGTATTGGTAGAGGTGAAAGGGTCTAAGAATGGGTTACCCGCACTAACAGTGCCGTTTAAATAAGAAAACGATGGATTACCAGGATTGAGTGAACTCAAACTCGGGCGGGTCATGGTTTTAGATAAACCCAGCCTTACAATCACATCATCGGTTGCATCAAGGGCTAAATTTAGCACCGGTAAAACATTGTCATAGCTATTGTCGATTGATACCGCATCAGTTTGAATAAAACCTGTTGATGTGGTTTCAGTTTTTACATAGCGAACACCTGCATTTGTGCGTAGTAGCATATCGGAAATTTCATATTCAAAATTAGTTTCCACATAGGCAGCCATTGTTTCTTCTTCAACTTTCCAGCTTTGTGCACTGCGTGGCACCCACTCTTTAACTAAAAGCTGTGAATTTATTGCATCAAAATCAGCCACTATAAAGGGTGATAACGTGCCGTCATAACCGCTGCCAAAATCATCGTAGGGCATTAACTGAGAAAATCCAGCTGCAGAATCTTGATCAGGAAAACCGTTTATTTGTGATTCATCGTAACTAACCGTTCTGTCGTTATAGGCTATACCGCCTTTGATATTCATCATATCCATCTCGTATGATAAATCAATTTTAGCGGTGTCATTTTCGCGCAGTACATCTGTTGCACGTAAGCGCCCATCGGCTAAATCAAAAGAGTTGGCATCTAGAGTATCGTAATCGTAATTCATCACAGCGGTATTATTGCTGGTGCCAAAATCCATCGATACTCTATGAGGTGTGTTATTAGTCATGTTATAACGATACTGCTCAGAGCGAGCATCCGATTCAGCAGTGCCCACCATAGCGTCTAATCGAAGGTAATCAGATAAGTGATATTTAGCTGAGAATACGTATTGTTGAAATTTTGTTTTTGAAATCTGCTGACGGCTTTCTACTCGAGATTTAACGCCGTTAAATGTCGCTGCTTGGATCTGTTTGCCATTGTCAGCAATGGTAATCGATTCAGGAGTAATTTCGCTGAATGTGTTTCTAAACATCTCGAAAAAGTTGTACATAGTACGGTCATTATCGAGTGTCGAATGTAATGTATCTAAGGTAAGAACGAGATCATCATTTGGGGCATATTGTAAAGATCCGGTAAAACCTAAGCGGTCTTGTTCATTACCAAAAAAATCAGGACGAGGCAGGCGAGGGGTATATAAACAGTTTACTGGATCAACGCTTTGCCCTTCAAATTCACAATTACCGGTGTTGGGTGTGCCAATTACTTCAGTATTAGAAGTATCTGCGTATATACCGCCACCATCAAGTACGGGGGTGGTCCAGCGTACTGTACCAAAGCCTTCTTGGCGCACGGTGCGTTCAGATTTTGCGACAGAGAATAAAGCCCCGATTGTATCATCAGCAAATGTGTTGCTGATCATAAATACCATCCGTGGGTCGACTTCTTCAGTGAGGTCGTTATAACCGGCTTGCGCAGACGCTGCAACATGAAAGCCTGTTGTGTCAAACGGACGTGCAGAATACATATCAACAGTCCCGGCTATACCACCTTCTTCAGTTGCGGCCGTGGGCGTTTTTTGGATATCAACACGATTAAATAGTTCGGATGCAAATATATTAAAGTCAAATGCACGGCCACCATTTACGCCGCCACCAGAGTCGGTGCCATCGGTACTAGCAGGTACTTCCATACCGTTTAAGGTAGTACGTGTAAATGCAGGACCTAAACCACGTAAGGTAATTTGCCTACCTTCACCACCTTCACGAGAAATAGCTACCCCAGGAATACGTTGTAATGATTCGGCGATATTCAGATCAGGGAATTTACCAATATCTTCAGCCGCGATAGATTCAGTGGTATTTACTTCAAAACGTTTAGTTGCTAACGATTTATTTAATGATGATCTAAATCCAGTTACTTGAATTAACTCAATGTCATTTTGGGCTTTAGTATCTGTTTGTGGCTGTTCATCGGCTGCGATTGCATACGATGTTGTGCCCAGTAGTAAGGCACTAACAATGCAGTTAAGTGGCTTGAGAACGAACTTATTTGCAGTCTTCATTGTGTGTTCCTTTTTTATGCTGTTGATTTGAGTTTTTATTACTTTATTTAGCCAGTCAAATATAAGTCTATGATTAAATGTCATAAAACTATGATTTGAATCGATAGCAATATCAGCTAAATACAAATGCTACCGGTGGCATAGGAATCAAGCTATATCTAAAAAAGCATATTGTCAAACCTAATAAATTACATTTTTTATGTTTTATTTACATTTATTTGGCAGTAAATGCACATTAAGTCTTGGTTTAATTTTATTCAGCACCATGATTTAACTTGTTATTTGCCACCGGTGGCAGTTGATGGTATGTTTATAACGACAACCACAATTAAGTAAAATTATTTTTTCACTCAATTACAAAAGATAATTTTATAAAGAGCTAAACTGATTTTTTAAAAAC
>NZ_JACJFH010000172.1:0-4296 GCF_014164495.1 Pseudoalteromonas sp. SG41-5
GATGTTTTTGTATTTCTTTTTGCTTTCTTGCAGGTAAATTATATAAATAGCATAAGCCTTTGAATTTATCCTTGAGGCTATTTAATCTCTCAGGGTAAAAAAAGCGATTAAATCGCGTTTTTTTACTCATGATATCAACGGCTAGGTAGTCATTATTTTGCATTTAATATCCTTATTGTTTAATCAACCTTGGCACTTTAAAGTGCCTAGGTTTAAATTCCTTTTATGATTGTTAACGTATAATGGATCCTGAAATTTAAGCCATTTCACGGAAAGCCGATAAAAAGTTGAAGCGCAAGGTGCTTAGCTTTATATTTCCACGTTAATTGCTCTATGCGCTCAGGCTCTGCCTTCCAATGCTGCCAAGGTTTGATTATTTCTTCCTGCTCTCTACCTTTAAGCCAATCGAAAGGAAATGCTTCACTCAGAATTTCCTCTTCAATTTCTAATTGCTGCGAAAACGAAAATGAGGACCAAAACTCATCAGGCCGATTATTCCTCTTATCAAATTCAGCTGTAATGGGATCTAAATGGCGGTGTCGTTCATATACCGGCACATCGGGCAATGGCTTACTTAAATCCATAAAGCGCACATAACACTCCCATAATAAATAACAATGGACAGGGTTAGCTGAAAGCTCTACAACTGAACCGGTAACAGTTGTTTTAGGGTACTTCTCTTGGTCTATATGACTAATTTCTGGAAAGTAATTCATTACACCCGGCGCGCCCATTTTCGAGGTTAGCCTGCAAACAATCTCTTCCCATTTAAAGCAACAGTTACCTAAGTCATCTCGTTGTTCACAACCGGGTATATCAAAAGTAAACCCGACCGTTTGGTTTTGCCTGTCAAGATACATCACCCTATCAGGTATATACCTAGCAGTTATTGGTAGTAAATTTAAGAAGAATAAGTTCCAGCAAAAGGTGAGGATTACAAGCCACCAAGGAAATGGCTCTTCAGAATACGTTGCGACAACGCAGGCTATTAGTAACAATAAGCTTAATACAGCCCCGATTGCCATTGGTCCAAATAATATGGCTTTTATAGGGTTATTGCCACAAGGCGCTATTTTATATTGCTCTTTTTTATTCGCGTAAATGCGCCTATCTTGATTTAGCCAACGTCGGAAAAAACATAATCCTCTAAATTCGCTTCCTTCATTTATTATTCGGTGCGCTTCAAAAAAACGATTAAACTTCGTTTTCTTTGCCATTATTCCAACACCAAGGTAATTATTTTTTTGCATCAGGTTCCTTTGCTTTAATAAACCTAGGCAGCATATACCACCTAGGTTTGAATTCCTTTTCTGATTGTTAAAGAGCGTTTGGCCTGTAAATCTATTTTTAAATAACTTTAATCACAAAAGTAAAATATTGAGCTCGTATGCACGTTTTATGTTTTTCTCTAATAATACTGGGTCATCACTAAATGGTGCAATAACATAATTAACTTCATCCCTCGGGTATTCTTTTTCGCCATCAATATCCGTATGAAAAACATATTTATAATTGTTTTTTATCTCGGGATCGAGGGGGTAATTTTCCATATAGGGGCCAATTTTATCGCCTTTCCAAACTGTGCTATATCCTTTGTCGAGGTAATCCTGAACAGACTGCAGTAGCCCAAAAGGGATTGGTTTATTTTTATCCATAAACTCCGTTAATAATGTCCACGACCCACAAGCCCCATCGTAACTATCAGCAAACGCGACGATGTATTGGCAATCCCTTTTACCATGTTTAGGGTATTTTTTAGGGATTAAACTTGTAACAGGCATGCCTCTTCCCAAACTAAAGCCTAACGAGCCTCGATACATCTCAACTTCTTCAAATGGTATAACGAGTTCAGGGTTGCCACCAAACGCAGGGAAATTTACATTGCCGGTTTTTCGGTCAAAAACAACGGAGGTGGCTCTTGGGATTCTTGCTTTACGATAGTAAATAAAAGCAATTATTAATAATAAAACTTGCCCTAGGATAAACAAAGGGTGTAAAAAATGAGCACCTAAAAACTGCTCCATACTGGCAGCTTTAAATAAAGTCGTAATTTGCATAAAAATTGAAACACCAAAAAAAACTAATGCCGTAAAAACGGTAGAAGTTTGGAAGATATCCCTCATACTTGATATTAATAATACGCCGTAATAACGACCATCAGTTGAATATATATCGTTTACTCCTAATAGGTTGTCATAATTGACGTCTACTTTTCGGTAGTGCTTTCCCATGTCAGTTGGTTTTTTAGGGGGGCGTAATTCTGATATTTGCTCGGTGTTTATCATATTGTTACTCAAGTCCTAATTCTTCTTTTAGCGCATAATTCCACGAGAAATTTAAGATGTCACTCACCTTAACTATTCAAACTGAATGTCGTTTTTATTGTTCAATTTGCGCGGCGTAAAGCCGCGCCTACGCAAATTTAAACAGCTGTGTTGCATCCTGTAGGCGGGAGCTTACCTCGCGCATGGTTTATTTTTATTCTTTATTCTACTTCATCACCAAAAACGCGTATTTAAAGGGGGGTGTCTTATTAATTGCGCCTTCTAATTTCCAACGTGGCGATAAACCTAGGCAGCACTTACACCACCTAGGTTTGAATTCCTTTTCTGATTGTTAAAGAGCGGTTGGCTTGTAAACCTGTTTTTATTTAACCTGAATCACAAAAGTAAAATATTGAGCTCGTACGCACGTTTTATATTTTTCTCTAGCAATACGGGGTCATCACTAAATGGCGCAATAACATAATTAACTTCATCCCTCGGGTATTCTTCTGTTGCATCACGATTTTCGTGATAAACATACTTATAGTTATTTTTTATGACAGGATCGAGCGGATACTTATCCATATAGGGACCAATTTTATCACCTCTCCATGTAACACTATTTCCCTTATTTAAATGGTGTTGAACAGACTGTAACAACCCAAAAGGGATTGGTTTATTTTTATCCATAAACTCCGTTAATAATGTCCACGATTGACAAGCCCCATCGTAGCTATCAGCAAACGCGACTATGTATTGGCAATCCCTTTTACCATGCTTAGGGTATTTTTTAGGGATTAAACTTGTAACAGGCATGCCTCTTCCCAAACTAAAGCCTAACGAGCCTCGATACATTTCAACTTCTTCAAATGGTATAACTAGTTCTGGGTTGCCACCAAACGCAGGGAAATTTACATTGCCGGTTTTTCGATCAAACACGACTAATTTACCTCGAGGGATCCTCGCTTTACGGTGATAAACAAAAGCAATAATTAATAACAAGACTTGCCCTAGGATAAACAAAGGGTGTAAAAAATGTGCACCTAAAAACTGCTCCATACTGGCAGCTTTAAATAAAGTCGTAATTTGCATAAAAATTGAAACACCAAAAAAAACTAATGCCGTAAAAACGGTAGCAGTTTGGAAGATATCCCTCATACTTGATATTAATAATACGCCGTAATAACGACCATCAGTTGAATATATATCGTTTACTCCTAACAAGTTGTCATAATTGACTTCCACTTTTCGGTAGTGCTTTCCCATGTCAGTTGGTTTTTTAGGGGGGCGTAATTCAGATACTTGCTCGGTGTTTATCATATTGTTACTCAAGTCCTAATTCTTCTTTTAGCGCATAATTCCATAGTGATAAATTCACTTCGGTTGTGAGCCATTTATTTGGTTTTTCAAGCTCGCCGTACTCATCGCGTTTTGATACTGGTAATATAAATTTATTATCCTCAAAAGCATCGCTTACTGACGCCCCATTACCTTTTGGATACGTTTTCACTCGTAGTCTAAATGTAACTCTGGTTGTGTTGAGCGCTTTAAATATGGCGGCGCAGTTATGCTGATTTACATCGAGCCGTATAACCTGCCCACTTGATAAATCAGTCACTAAAAAATTAAGATGGGTGTCATTGTTATTCCTTAACGTATCATGGACTCTGAAACTTAAGCCGTTTCACGGAAAGCCGATAAAAAGCTGAAGCGCAAGGTGCTTAGCTTTATATTTCCACGTTAATTGTTCTATGCGCTCAGGCTCTGCCTTCCAATGCTGCCAAGGTTTGATTATTTCTTCCTGCTCTCTACCTTTTAGCCAATCAAATGGAAATGCTTCACTCAGAATTTCCTCTTCAATTTCTAATTGCTGCGAAAACGAAAATGAGGACCAAAACTCATCAGGCCGATTATTATTTTTATCAAACTCTGCTGTAATTGGATCTAAATGTCGGTGTTGTTCATATACCGGCACATCGGGCAATGGCTTACTTAAATCCATAAAGCGCACATAACACTCCCATAATAAATA
>NZ_JACJFH010000173.1:0-4246 GCF_014164495.1 Pseudoalteromonas sp. SG41-5
CCGGAATACTTACCCTCACTAAATTGAGTCGATAATATAAGTCAGCTCTGAAGTCCCCTTTTTCGACCAAGGATAATAAATCAACTTTGGTTGCCGCAACGATACGTATGTCTAAGTCAACGGCGGTATTAGCGCCGACGGGGGTCACTTTTCGCTCTTCTAAAACGCGAAGTAACTTTACTTGTAATGATGCCGGTGTGCTTTCTATCTCATCTAAAAACACCGTACCACCTTGAGCAAACTCAAACTTACCTTGGCGACTGTGTGTTGCCCCTGTAAACGCGCCACTGGCCGCACCAAATAGTTCACTTTCAATCAGTTGCTCTGGTATGGCACCACAGTTAATTGCCACAAAATTACAGTTTGAACGGCTGCTTTGGTCGTGTAAAAAGCGTGCAACTAACTCTTTACCGGTGCCAGTTTCACCTTCAATCATTACATCTGCGGGAGTGTCGATCACCGCATTGAGCAAATGCATCATTTGCTGCATTTGCACGGTTTCCCCTAAGATCCGCACACCTGGGGCTGACGTTTTTTCTACCGCTAATTTTAAAGCACGGTTTTCCATTACCAAGGCACGCTTATCGCACGCTCTGGCAATGCAATCTAATAACTGCTCAGTGAGAGGTTTTTCAAATAAGTCGTAAGCTCCTAATTGCATTGCTTTAACAGCCACTGATACATCAGCAAATCCAGTCAGAAAGATCACCGGTAATTCGCTATCAAATGCTTGAACTTGTTCTAAAAAAGCCAGTCCATCCATTTTCGGCATATTAATATCACTGAGCACCACCCCGTTAAAACGACGATTAAGTTTTGATAAAGCACTCATTGGATCGCTAAAACACTGTACTTGATAGCCTTCGAGTGTCAGCAATTGGTCAAGTGAATCGCGGATCATCGCTTCGTCATCAATAACAATGACCTGTTTACAATCAGTTGCTAACGTATTCATAACGCTCCTTTAGTACTTGCTAAGGTAATAATGAATTGAGCACCACCGCCAGGGCGATTATGCGCACTTAAACAGCCATTAAATGAATTAATAATTTGCTTAGAAATAGATAGCCCTAAGCCAAGGCCATTAGTCGATTTAGTGCTATAAAAAGGCTCAAAAATAGTCCCAAGCGCATGTAACTCGATACCAGGCCCAGTATCCAAAATAGACAGCTTAACGCGGTCGTCAAACTGCTCTATCTCAAAACTCAGCTCTCGCACAGTACTGTCAGCCATTGCTTGGCTGGCATTGGTGATCACATTCACTAATACTTGCTCAAATTTAATGCCATCAACCCATACTTTTACAGTGTCAGCGATATCAGCGGTGTTAACGTTGACATCATCCTGCTTTAATTGCGCGGAGGCGATCACCATGGCATTTTTAAGTAACTGGTTTAAGCTTTGCTCTCTTAACTGTGTTTGTGCCGGTTTACTAAAGTGCTTTAATTGTCCAACAATTTTATGTACTCGTTCGATCAACGATTGCACAATAACAATATTTTCAGCTGCCTTTGCAATATCACCTTTGGCAATCAAGCGTTTAGCACTAACCAAATACGTACTCATTGCACTCAAGGGTTGGTTAATCTCATGATTAATACCCGCGCTGAGTTGACCTATGGTGGCCAATTTGGCTGTTTGCACCAGCGCTGTTTGTGCTTTTTCGAGTGCATGGGTGCGCTCTATAACTTCTTGCTCAAGGCTATGACGAGAAAAAAGTAATTTTTTATAGCCGGCAAAACGTGCCATTAAACTGTAAAAAAGCATTAACCCCCCAGCATAAATCACACTCAACCAAAACAATCGCCCTAGTTGATTAATATTCACCGACGATATATCAACAAGCACAGTTATTTTTGCATTAAGTCGCTCAATCGGCGCACTTGCAGGCATATATTTACTGCGTTTATTCGCATCATTAACGTATAACAGGGGCATCCCTTGGCTAATAATGTGCTCAGCAGTGATAACTTTTGGTACATACTCTAGGTAGCGTCGGCTTGTCGTAAAGTGTTGATAGTCTGCTGCTGTGAGGCTATGCAACGAATTGAGTCGCCATGAGGGGCTATCGGACATAGCAATAATATTATCGTCTAAGCTTAAATAAAAATGGCTAGCGTGGGACGCATTCAGTAATTGTCGATCAGTTTCAAACTTAGATACATTCACTTTTAAGGTGACCACACCTATTACTTGGCCATCGCGATAAATCGGTTCAGAAAAATAAATACCCCGTTCTTTAGATCGTAAACCAAGAGCAAAATAGGCAATTTTGTTACCCGCCAATGCCTGAGAAAAATACGGACGAAATGCAAAGTTATTACCGATATAACTGTAATCAAGTTGCCAATTGCTCGATGCAATAACATCCCCTTCACGATTAAGGACATAGACGTCTGATGCACCACTGGCTTGTTGGATATCAGCCAAGTAATTATTAATAGGCTGCACGGGCTGATCAGTATCACTGAGAAATGCAGTGAGTAACTGGTTATCAGTAACTAAATGAGGAATAGTTGCAAAACGAGAGAGTTCGGTATCAAGATAATTACGCAATTGACCCACTTGGAGTTCAGCTTGCTGCTTTGCTTGACTTAAATCATAGTGTCGGCCAAATAAAAAACTAAGCAACAATACACTAATTAAAATGGCAACAGCGATTAATATTTTTCGGGGAAAACGCAGCATGATCAACCAAAGGGCACACCTGAGCGTCCCTAAAACTTAAAATTTGATTTGATAGTGTAACGAGTATTCACTGCCGACACCAGCAACAGTGCCATCTGTAACTCTTGGATCGTACACACGGTAGTGCTTATCTAAGAGATTATGGGCTTTAAAACTAATTTCACCGCGTGCAGAAAATTGCCAACTCACAGCCCCGCCGAGCAAAAAGTAAGCCGGTTGAGTAAAGTCGCTTGTCATTGTCGGGCCACTGACGGCATCGCGCCAAACACTATTAAGGCTCAGCACCCATTGCTGATGATGATAATTAGCAATCACACTAGCAAAGCGCTTAAACGTTGGCTTAATTGGCGTATCAAAATACTCGCTGTAAGTCGCTTCCACTGATAAATCACTAGTAATGTGGATCATGCTATCTAATTCAACACCACGATTAATGTCATCTAATTGGTTTTCAAAGGTAAACTGATTATTGGCAGCTGAATTCGGCACTAGATTAATAAAATCAACAAGTTGATTATAAAAAAGCACCGAATTAATATGCCAATCTTGTCCCTCGTAGCGCCAAACAAGCTCTGTGGTTTTAACATATTCAGACTTTAAGTTTGGATTGCCCTTAGTCACATCATCATCTGAATACAATTCATTCGTCACAGGAGTGCGAAACGATTCACCGTATTGTAATTTAAAAGTATGCGCGCGAGTTGGTGAGTAGATTGCGGAAATGCGCGGCGATAATTTACTGTCTATCGCTTTAACATCATCATAACGTGCCCCTAAAAATAAGGTCAATTGCTCAGCAAAAGGCACTTTGATTTGCCCATAAATACTTCGGGTTTCAAAAGTCGATTGCAAACTCTGAAATGGCGCATAATTACTGATTGTAACAATCCCCCCTTGATAAAACGGATCTTCAACAATAATTTCACCGCTGTTAATATCAAAATAATTAACACGTAAGTCCGCTTTATGTTGCTCTGCGCGGCTATATTGCAAGCCTGAGTTGATTGACCAACCATTATTAAATTGCTGACTGGCCTCTACACTGACTGTTAAATCCGTTGTATGCCAATCAGGACCAACAAAAAAATCATAACTAGCGTTAGGTAAAGTTGCTGCAGGTGCGATTAATCCTGCACTTTGTATTTGATGATGTGCATACGCTATTTTTGTAGCCAAAGTACGTGTATCAGTTTCAAGCCAATCATAACCTACAGATAGGAAAGTATTCTCACTACGATGTTGATTACTGTCAGAATAACCACCAAGGTTTAAAAACTCTTTCAGTTCAACATGATTATAACGCGCTCTCACAGCCAGTTTATTGATATCGACACCCGCTTCAAAGTAAACTGATTGCAGTGGATCGTTTACCCCTTGTGGATAACGCTTACCACTTTTTTGGTTATACGCGCCATTAGCAAATAGATGTGTTTGCTGATTAACTTGATGACTAACCGAGAATGCAGCGCTGGTTTGACCTACATTACCCACAGCCAGCGACATTTCATTATTTTGGCTTTTAGTCACTATATTCATCACCCCTAAGAATGCATTACTG
>NZ_JACJFH010000174.1:0-4170 GCF_014164495.1 Pseudoalteromonas sp. SG41-5
CCTTGCCAGTCAAACGCGTGATGATACCCAAACCCGATGGCGGTGAGCGAATGCTTGGGATCCCTTCTGTTATCGACAGAGTGATCCAACAAGCCATTGCTCAAGTGATCAGCCCTTACTTTGAGCCTCAATTTTCACCACATAGTTATGGTTATCGTTCTCATAAAAGAGCCAGTCAAGCGGTGAACCATGTTCAATTTTGTGTTAAACAAGGTTATAAAACAGCGGTTGATATCGACTTGTCTAAGTTCTTTGATGAAGTAGACCATGACATGCTGATGAATCGTGTTGGCCGTAAAATCAAAGACAAAGCACTCATGCGCCTACTCGGTAAATACTTACGAGCGGGGATCGCAGAGCGCGAAACAGGTCTGTGGTTTGAGTCAACCAAAGGAGTCCCCCAAGGTGGGCCATTATCCCCTTTACTTTCCAACATTTTACTCGATGAATTAGATAAGAAGCTAACCTACAAACACCTTAAGTTTGCACGTTACGCTGATGACATAATCATTTTAGTAAAAACCAAAAGCGAAGGACTAATAATACAACAGGAAATTACTGCGTTTATCACTAAGCGATTAAAGCTCAAAGTGAACGAATCGAAAAGTCGGGTAGGTCCTGTATCAGGCTCGAAATTTCTCGGGTTCACATTTCGTTACGGTCAAGTGCAAATCCACGAACAGGCGCTAAAGAAATTCAAAGCAAATGTCAGGGAGCTCACTAACCGTAACTGGGGGATCTCAATGACCCTACAAATTCATAAACTCACACAGTATTTACGCGGCTGGGGACACTACTACCAGATAGCCAACGCTTATCAGCTAACGGTGGATTTAGATCATTGGATCCGACGTAGGATAAGAATGTGCTACTGGCGGCAATGGCGTAAACCTCGCACCAAAGTACGCAGTTTAATGAAATTGGGGGTCAGTGAGAGACTAGCCATAGCATGTGGTATCACCAGCAAGGGGCCTTGTCGAAGCTCAAAAACAAAAGGAATTAACATTGCGCTAGGCAATGACTATTTAGCGTCAAAAGGTTTAGTGTCACTGAGAGATATTTGGATCAATATTCATTATGGGAGGTGAACCGCCCATTGCGGACCCGCATGATGGGTGGTGTGGGGGCTGGAGGTTAGAGACCTCCGGCTACCCGATTAAGTGCAATTTTTACCCACTTCAGCTGAACAAGTGATATCGATCGTAGGGCTCAACATAAGACAAACATGACAATGCTTTTCCACCGCATTTTGAGCTGCTCGCAAAATGTCAGATTCCTTAAAACCACTGCCATTTACTGTAAAGTGTAAGTTTGCCGATTTATATAAACGAGGTTCTGATTCCGTTAGTGCAAAAGTAACCGTATTTTCTAGGCCTTTAACTTCAAAACCTTGATCTTGTAGTAACAAGACGACATCCGTAGCACTACATGAACCTAAAGCCGACAATAAAACTTCCGTTGGACAAGGGGCTTTCTCACTTGTAGCGTCAACATTAAACGTAAAGCCGCCTTCAGTTGACACTTCAAAGCGACAATCACCATTCCATTTTATATTAATACTCATACTTCCCTACTTTTTGATGTGACTCTCGCTGATTGCACTAACATTTTAGTATTTATGCGACACGCAGTTTGTGTTGCATAATCGCTTGTTGGACTGAGGTGTTACTTATGCTATGGGATTTTGCTTTTTATGGCCTAAGCGATATCAAGCCAACTTTACTGGCGTGTCTATCGTATCTAAGCTATCCCTGCGTTACTCAGCGTTTATTATGCACCTATTAAACCTAATGTTTCACCGTTAAGCAATGATCTTTTTCTCACGCACAATCGCGAGTAGCCTGAGCAGTTAAGCAGGTTAACTCATTGATTTAATGCAGCAAGCTAGGCCGCTAACTCGTTCGAACTATTTCATTCGTCGAAATATCTGAGGTTATCACACCAATAAACCGTAAGATACCAACCTTACATGACTGACAAGGCCAATACGGTATCAATGGTTCTTGCTCTGTTTTGGGCTTCACCGCTTTGCATGCGGTGGATACATGAGCCCTTATCAGGGCTAACTTTCGCTTACGACACGCATTAGCTAAAAAACCATAGTGGCGAATGCGCATAAACCCTTTCGGCAATACATGTTGTAAGTAGCGCCGTAAAAATTCATCACAACTCAGTGTCATTACTTTATCGCGGTTGTTATCTGCATAATCGCGATATTTAAAGCTCACTGACTGCTCATTCACTGACACTAATCGTGATTCTGACATCACGCCTTTTCGGGTATAACGAGCAAGGTAACTAACTAGCTTTTCACTGTACGTTAAACAGGCTTTGCTATACACGCACCATTTGGTTGGCGTGTTTATCTTCGCGAATGAACTATCGCATTCATTGAGCGCCGCCAGCATTTTTCCTCTAAAGACTGTTGATAACGCTTTTACGGGGTATAAATAGTCTTTTTCTATTTCATGCCAGTGCGTTTTTTCAAGTGCACCTGCGGGTATCAAACAATGCAAGTGGATATGCTGACTTAAGTTCTGCCCCCATGTATGCAGTACGCTTGTCATGCCTAACTGGCCATGCATCTTTCGTTTCGCAAATTTACACAGCGTTTGCCATACGGCTTTAAACAAACACTGGTACAACACACTTGGGTTATAGTGAGCAATGATATTCAACTCATGAGGGAGCGTAAAAACAAGGTGGAAATACCGACACGGTAATAAATCCTCTTGCTGTCTTCGCACCCACTTAGCCGTGGCCATGCCTTGGCAACGCGGACAGTGACGGTCTCGACAACTACACCCAATCTGCTGCGACTCCCCACAGCTATCACATTGCCATGCTTGATAACCGAGCTGACCTGTTCTGCATGATTGAAGGTGCTGACAGACACGCAGTTGTTGATAGCTCATCGTATGATGTTGCCGATAATTCTCAAGATTTGAGTTTAAAATATCAGCGAGGTGCAAAGCGCTCATTGTTTACTCCAACTCGCAAGCAAATCAATGCCGCCATGCCCTAACTCAGGTAACCAGTGTAAGTAACTTTGTGTCGTTTTAATATCACTATGACCAAGCTGATGTTGCAATTGATGAAGTGGCATTCCTGATTCAAGTTGATGTGTTGCATAAGCATGGCGTAGTGCATGTGGATTACAGTGTTTTAAACCACACGCTTGTGCGTGTTTTCTCAATGGCTTCCTGAAGGTCGATGCTGACATAGGTTTATCCATTAACAATCGCGAGTAAAACATCCAACCCGTTGGGTGATACATTTTCCAGTAACCGCGTAATTGGTTTAGTACGCTATCTGAAACTACAACATACCGTGACTTATCCCCTTTACCTTGTTCAATTAAAATGGTTTTACGCTGGCCATCGACGTCTTGCACTTTGATACGTAACAATTCGCCAATACGTAAACCGCACCCATAGCAAACCACTATTAACGTTTTTAGTCGCATATCATCCGTACAGCTTTCTATCAGCCGCCGCATATCATCACGTGATAAATAGGTAGGTCCGCGCGACTTCGCTTTTGGCAGTGCAATATCTAAGTTCAATGGCCGATGTAAAATATTCTTAAACAAGAACCAAATACTGTTTATTTGTATTTTCTGACTTGCTCTAGAAAGTTTACGAATAGCGGGATCGTTAAAAAAGGCGTTAAGCTCGTCATCCGTAATCGAGTCAAGCGGTTTATTAAAATAGTGACTGAGTTTAAGTAAATGTTCACAGTGGCTTTTACATGTACTTTGCGAATAACCTCGATAGGCTATTTCAGTTTTGACTTGTTCAATGAGTGTATTCATGACTTACCTCCAAGTTATGGGATAACCCCAAGGTAAGTGTGGCTCAAATGGTCAGAATAGGATCTCCGCGTAGCGGCTTAGTTCAACAATTTTATAGTGCGCGCGTCGCGCATCTTTCTGCCGATGTCACGCTCATGTATTAATAAATCTATTTTTAACAAATAACTTAATGTATTGCCAACTATAATTTTTTATTGGTACTAAAGATATTCAGAAAAGAGAAAATGCGCTCGTCGCTCATTTTCTTGAATATGGGAGCCAAACAACTACACTGTACACATATACAGCATGACTATTGGTGATGACATGAAAACGCGCTCCCCATTTTTAAATTATATCGCTGATTATATGTTGGT
>NZ_JACJFH010000175.1:0-4086 GCF_014164495.1 Pseudoalteromonas sp. SG41-5
AATTTGGCATATTCAAGTTTTTGTTGTGCACTGAGTGTTACTTTTGATTTTCTGGTCATAGTGATACCTTTTGGGTTTAGCTCATTTTACGCTATAAACCTGTCCAGTTTCATTAGACCATTACACATGGTGTAATTGCTAGGAAAAAGAAGGCAGAAGGAATCCAGTTGCTGCAATACTTAAAAGTTGGGGTTGCTCCATGATAAAAAATATCATTTGTATAGGTGCTGTTTCTTTTATTACATCTTGTGCCTTTAATTATGAAAATAAAATTCAAATATTGACTACAGAAAAAGTTGTCGATATCACCAAGCAGGGATCTAAGGTTTGTGATAGCTTCCAATTGACAGAAAGCGAAATTACTTTGTATTTCCAAACAGCCGAGGAAGTCAGTAATGAAGAAGCTCATGGAGAGTCAATTATTATGCCTTGTAAATATTCAGGGGAATTAATAATGAATAAGGAAGTCTATTCATATGAGGTGTTTGCTGGGGGGGCTGGGTATATTTTTGATGATAAAGGGTGGGTTCTAAAAAACTTTATTTGTAAAAACAATAATTGCTGTAGTAGTTTTTCAAACCTGTGCTGATACGTTTGGAGGGTAACAACAAACTAACAACACGCCCTGAGGTGGACAGCAAGCACTAAAGCTCTCTTTCCACCGCAAATTTTAACAGCCATGATCCCTTACTTTTCAATGCCGTTAGGTAAGTTGACTCATCGTAGGACGTATGTGTTTTCCAGCATCTAAAGAGTATTCGTATCCACTTAAATGTCAGTGATCTGATGATGGTTGTTCTTAATTTATAAGCATGGGTTTTCCTTTAGCTTCTTGCTGCCGTCTATCGCGGTTTAGTAACGATGCTTTACCAAAATAAATAACACAAGATAATCCTGCCATTGTGTTCGGTGACAGGGGATTACATCTGTTCAAATAAGCCACTTAAACACTAGTAATACCTGCCAAAACGCCAATTAAAGCAACAGCAAATCCTCTTTTTATATTTTACGTGAAAGTCAGTTGTCGATTGAATCAAAATAGGAACTCGGCTATGGTTAATCCATCAATAAAAATAAATTAAAAACGAGTTATTCTACAGGCTCGTTATGTGTAATCTCAAATGAAACTACTGTTTTTAACCTCTACATGTATTGGCCTATATATTCTTATCCTATGGCTTAGTACCAGATATCGAGAAGATAAGATTTCTTCCTTAAAGTGGGTGTTGCAAGCAACGCTAGGAACTTTGTGCGTGTTATGGCCGATCCTATTTATAAATCAATTTTGGGTATTGTTTTTAGCAGCATTAGTTATAGTTCTTGCTTTATTTGTCGGCGCTCAGGGGGGTGTGTTTGGTAGGCTAAGCAAAAATGGTATTTTCGGTGGTATTTGGTTAACAATACCCTTATATTTTTATTTAGTAACAAACACATAATAAATCACCGCACCAGACCCGAACTACGTTCCTCAAATTTGCATTCACTTCGTTTATTGTATGTTGTATGCAAACTTTTTCCACTTCGCTTGGTCTGGTGAGTTAGGTGTTATGTGAAAAGGAGTTTTTAAGAATGGCGCTTTTTTCGATTTCACACGGAGCTGTTCCTTTTTAATATCTATCGCCTAGTTTGGGTTCGTAGCTTTGTTTTCCCAAGCAGAAAATTCAGGGTTCGCTTTTGGTTTTATTTTGGATGTGTTTCCAGCGTTACTTGGTATGTTGCTTATAGTTGCTAGTTCACTGTATAGAGCTATTTTTGTATTTACACAGAAACCAAAACAAACGATGAAAGATAAAGTTACTTTAATAACTGGGCTGTTAATCACATTCCTATAGTGGTGCCTTTATTAAGTTAATTTTCACATAACATATATGAGCCTTAACTCTGTCAATAGGCAATAGTATTTTCTTTGACCGTTGTTATTCAGTGACGGTCAACTTTAAATCAATAAATAAATTCGTTTACTTCGTCTGTCGATGCACCAGTTATGCAAGTCGCTTGTGACAAATACTTACAAGGGTCGCTGCGCAGTAATCTCTGATTGCGATCTTATCGCAGCCAGGTTTTTCCCATATCCTTTTGGGGTCGTTGGGGCACTACGACCAAATGGATTTAGAAGGTAGAGCGAAGGATTATGCCAGAGCCGAGACATTCATCGGTTAACTTCATCATGGCACTACTCAAGAGGGCTGGTTTCATCAATCGAATATGTCGTCTCGTTTAGTTTAATTTTAATCTACATGCTCGTTAGCCGTGTTTCCTAAATTGCTTACTCAGTGCTACTATAGTGATACATTTTTGTGGAGGTTATTATGAGAGTAGAGTTAGTAACAACATTGAAACGCCAAGCGACGAAAATATTATCTGAACTGCATTTAACTAAAGAGCCCGTATTAATCACCGAACATGGGCAACCGTCAGCGTATCTTGTTGATGTTGATGACTTCGAATTCATGCAAAAACGTATGCAAATCCTTGAGGCGTTAGCTAAAGGCGAGCAGGCAATAAGTAGAGGAGAAACTACGTCTAATATTGAAGCTAAAGAGAAAATGAATAAATGGCTGAAATAATCTGGACAAATCCTGCTCTGGAAGATCTAAACGATATCGCTGAATATATTGCATTGAGTAACTTGCTGTCAGCTAAAAAGTTGGTGGCGAAAATCTTTGCTAAAGTTGAACGCCTTGAAGAGTTCCCTGAATCAGGGAAAACACCGATTGAACTCTCAAATCTGAATTACCGTGAAGTGATAGTTAATCCTTGTCGTATATTTTACAAAATAGACAATGATAAGGTTTTTATTTTACACATAATGAGACAAGAGCGTGATTTACGTAAGTTCTTGTTGCAAATGTAGCTTACACTAATCGGGTAGCCTGAGCTCTTTCAACATCACCCATATGCGCTTTTTATTTACAGTAAGTGCAGTGGGCGGTTCACCTCCTGTAATCACGATGTACTGATAAGGCTAGGCACTTACCGCCTAAAATAAGCCACTCAAACACTTGTCAGACCTTCCAAAACGCCAATTAAAACAACAGCAAATCGTCTTTTATATTTTACGTGAAAGCCAGTTGTCGATTGAATCAAAATAGCAACTGGGCTATGGTTGAACCATCAATAAAAATAAATTAAAAACGAGTAATTCTACAGCCTCGTTAGAGTTTTCTGTATGTCTCTTGTAAACGGAATTCCAATTTCAGAACTACCAAAGGTTCTTAATCTTATCTTTGAAGATGATGTTCTTATTTACGAAGCTTATTCAGATTTCGATAAAGAAATACAAATTTTTTCTAATCGGAAGGATTTGAATGAATATGCTAATTTCAAACTATCTGAGAATGACTTTAGGTGTAAAGATATCAACTTGACTCTCCACTACTCTGACACTGGTGGGGAGGTTTACATTGAGAAACATGATTTGGTTCCAGATAAGTGTGATGGTGCTACCTATAGATATACAGCAGATGGCTGGGGCACAATCAATTTCAATATTTTTATTGAAGGAGATTACTTCGTGTTGTTTTCGCTTCATGCAAGAGATAAAAAGGAGGCAAAAGAGTGGCAGGATACTTATCCAGAGTTTGGGTCTTTTTTAGTTTGGGAATGGAAAAATGTCAGTAAGCATTTAAAAAGACTAGAGACGTCATACAGTGCAATTCATAATAAGTTGGCAAAAAAACTCTAACAAGTCGATTATGTTCGCCCAACAATTTGGGCTGAGACTGCAAACCCGCGCGCCATATCGAAGAAAAACAGCATCAGGTCTTGCATCTTGCATTTTATTATAAAAGTCAAAAAGAAAGACCTGCCGACGGAACCATGCGAAGGTTATAGTCTCTGAAAAGGCAAAAGCTATCCCAACTTGTCAGCTAGTGATTCAAATTACTCATGCTCTAAATATCAACCGTGGGAAGCTGAAGCGTTTGAACTAGAAGATAGAGTAAGAGAAGCTTTATATAACAGGATCCCAGAATTAAAATGCTTATAACAAGCAATTAGGATCGGCAACGTCCGTTCATGGCACTCTGTCGCCATAATAATTCTTACAGGTCAAAAGACTGCTATTTTAATTTAAGTCGATTTAGC
>NZ_JACJFH010000176.1:0-4052 GCF_014164495.1 Pseudoalteromonas sp. SG41-5
TTCTTTTCAGGCTTAGAAGGAGCTGGCTCGTCAGGTAATAATTCATCTGCGATATCAACACTTTCTAACTCAGCTGCAAACTCGTCTTCATCTTCTAAAAACTCATCTGCAGTAAACACAGTGCCTTCACCGTTTTCGCGGGCATAGATAGCAAGCACGGCACCAATTGGCACGTATACTTGCATTGGCTGACCACCAAAGCGGGCACTAAAGCTTAACTGCTGATTATCCATTGAGAATTGTGTGACAGCTGATGGGCTAATATTCAACACAATTTGTCCATCTTGAACAAACTGTGTTGGTATTTGCACGGCTGGAAAATCAGCATTAACCACTAAATGCGGTGTACACTGATTATCAACAATCCAATCAAAGAAAGCACGAAGTAAATAAGGACGATTAGGCGTCATTACAAACGGATCTCGCGCTCAGTTTCAGTAAGAGAAGCTTGGAATGATTCACGCTCAAATAAACGGATCATATATTCTTTCATCTCTTTAGAACCTGCACCAGTTAGCTCAATACCAAGCTCTGGTAAACGCCATAGTAATGGTGCTAAGTAACAATCAACTAAACTAAACTCTTCACTCATAAAGTAAGGAGCTTCAGTAAAGATTGCTGAAACAGCAAGTAAAGCTTCTGTTAGTTCTTTACGCGCTTGCGCTGATTCAGCGCCATTAGCATAAATTTTAGCAGCAAGGCTGTACCAATCTGTGTCGATGCGATGCATCATTAAACGGCTGCGGCCACGCATTACCGGATAAACAGGCATTAGTGGAGGGTGAGGAAAACGTTCATCAAGGTATTCCATGATGATGTTTGCCTGATATAAACCAAGCTCACGGTCAATCAGTGTTGGCACTGTACCGTAAGGGTTAATTTCATGAAGTGCTTCTGGCAGGTTGTCCTTTTCGGCCAGATGAATATCTACACTTACGCCTTTTTCAGCAAGTACAATGCGTACTTGATGGCTATACATACAGTTAGCACCAGAAAAAAGGGTCATTACAGGGCGCTTATTGGCAGCTACGGCCATGCCTACCTCCATTAAATAACAAAAACAGCAAAAGGGGCTTAAGCCCCTATTGCAAAATTACCTTTAAATATGTTCAAAATTAATGAACATCTCTCCAGTATTCTTTCTTCAACATGAATGCCAAGATAAATAGGATAACTAAGAATCCGATAACCTTGATACCTAACGCTTCTGATTCAAGACGTGAAGGTTCACCCACGTACTCAAGGAAGTTAGTTAAGTCACGAGCCGCTTGATCGTACTCGTCTACACTCATTTCGCCAGTCCCATCTGTTTCAGTACCAATAACTTTAGTCACAGTGTGACCATGTTCTTCGACTTCTTCAGTAATAGGCGTTGGTAAACCTTGCAGTTCTTGCAAAACGTGAGGCATACCTACCGATGGGAAAACAATATTGTTAACTCCAAACGGACGAGATTCATCTTTATAAAATGACTTTAAGTACGTGTAAATATAATCCGGAGATTTTACACGTGCAATTAGAGTTAGATCCGGCGGAGCCGCACCAAACCATTTTGCTGCATCATCTTTAGTAATTGCGTTAGTGATATGGCTACCAACTTTTGAACCGTCAAAAATTAACTGCTCAAGGCCAACGGCTGTTGGAATACCGATATCACGGAAAGTACGCTCATAACGCTGATACTGCATTTGGTGACAACCAAGACAGTAGTTCATGAACAACTTTGCACCACGTTGCAACGAAGGCTGATCAGTTAGGTCATTACCGGCTTCCATTAATGGAACCGATGGACCTGCCGCCATTGCCGGCAATACGTTTATTGATAAAGCAAATAAACCGATAATTAGCTTTTTCATCATTTCGTTAACCTCTCTGGCAATGGCTTAGTTTTTTCATTCTTACTGTATACAAACAACAGTACGAAGAACATAAAGTAAGTCACAGTACAGATTTGTGAAATGATCGTCTTCATATCAGTTTGTGGAGTTGCACCCACCCAACCAAGAAGCACGAAAGTAACAACAAAACCTGCGATGTTCCATTTATGGAAGCCACAACGGTAACGAACCGATTTCACTGTGCCACGGTCAAGCCAAGGTAATAACGCCAGCACTACAATCGATGCACCCATCGCAGCAACACCAATTAGTTTATCTGGGATTGCACGTAAGATTGCATAGAATGGCGTAAAGTACCAAACTGGGAAAATATGTTCAGGTGTTTTAAGTGGGTTTGCCGCTTCAAAGTTTGGTCCTTCAAGGAAGAAACCATTCATCGCAGGCATAAAGAACACCACCCAACAAAACAAGATTAAGAAACCAACCACACCCACAATATCTTTTACTGTGTAATAAGGATGGAACGGAATCGCATCAACAATATCTTTCTTGTCAGTGTAATACTCATGGAATTTAAATTTAGGCTTATCTTCTTCAGCAACAGAGCCTTTCTTACGCTTGATCTCAACACCGTCAGGGTTATTTGAACCCACTTCGTGCAGTGCCACAATGTGTAAGAATACTAAAATTACGATAACCAATGGTAAAGCAATAACATGTAATGCAAAGAAGCGGTTAAGCGTTGCACCTGATATTACATAATCACCACGGATCCAAAGTGTTAAGTCATCACCAATAACCGGAATAGCCCCGAATAGTGAAATGATTACCTGTGCACCCCAGAATGACATTTGACCCCATGGTAATAAGTAACCCATGAATGCTTCAGCCATTAACGCTAAGAAGATAAACATACCGAATAACCACAGTAATTCACGTGGTTTTTGGTAAGAACCGTAGATCATGCCACGGAACATATGCATATATACAACGATGAAAAACGCTGATGCACCTGTTGAGTGCAAATAACGTAGTAACCAGCCGTATTCTACATCACGCATGATGTATTCTACTGAAGCGAATGCGCCCTCAGAAGACGGAACAAAGTTCATCGTTAACCAAATCCCGGTAAGAATTTGGTTTACTAGTACTAACATGGCCAATGAGCCAAAGAAATACCAGAAGTTAAAGTTTTTCGGTGCTGGATACTGTGCAATATGCATGTTCCAAACACGTGTCATTGGGATACGGTCGTCTATCCAACCAATAATTTTACCGAACATTAGGCTACCCCTTTTTCTTCGCCCACTAAAATAGTGGTATCATCAAGAAATGTGTAAGGTGGTATTTCTAAGTTTAACGGGGCAGGTACCGATTTAAATACACGGCCAGCCATATCAAATTTAGAACCGTGACATGGACAGTAGAAACCATCATCTGTTCCCTCAACCTTTTCACCAAAATTACCTTGGAAAAAGCCAGGTGAACACCCTAAATGCGTACAAATACCTACCGCGAGAAATATCTCAGGGCGTAATGAACGGAAATCATTGGTTGATGATTCTAATTGTTGTGGCTCTTGCGATTGCGGATCACGAAGTTGACCTTCGTGTTCTTTCATCTGCTCAAGCATTTTAGGGGTTCGTGATACAACCCATACAGGTTTACCACGCCACTCGACACGTATTAATTGTCCCGGCTCAAGTTTGCTGATATCTACTTCTACAGGCGCACCCGCAGATTTAGCTCGCTCACTTGGATTCCAAGACGCAATAAAAGGAACAGCAGCCCCAGCCGCACCAACACCACCTACAACAGAGGTAGCTATGGTTAAAAAGCGACGTCGGCCATTGTCTACAGGCGCATTGCTCATCCACTTATCTCCACTATGATTCTCAACACTTGCTATATTGAGAACATCAGTTACAGCAGGTTAATTTTTCGAAATTTTAAAATAGAAGCGATCATAATTAAAACCCTTGATTAAAACAAGGTTATTAACAGCCTCATGCTCGAATAATCCCGACTTTATCAACTAATTGACTAAGTTAGCTCGAGCATAGAGCCGTTTCTATGATATGACTTTTACAAAAACAATATACTGACCAAGATCAACCTCACTAAAAGGAAGCAGATAAACTGCACATGGTGCTGTTGAACTCACTCACATTACTTGCCAGACAATTGTAGCAAAAAAATTCATCAATTAACTGA
>NZ_JACJFH010000177.1:0-4035 GCF_014164495.1 Pseudoalteromonas sp. SG41-5
CATCCATTATGCGTGCGCGCTTAAAAGATATGGCACTAGTCGACTCGCAGCTGCTGTTCGACGGCACGCCAAACACCACAACCAGCAAACATTACGGCTCGCGTATTGAATTTGATAAAGACGGTTACTTGTACTTTTCGATTGGTGATCGCGGCGCGCGTGATGTTCACCCACAAAGCTTAGAGTATGATGCAGGAAAAATTCACCGCATTAATGCTGATGGCACAATCCCTAAGTCAAACCCGTTTGTTAATCAGCCAAACGCACGAAAGAGTATATACTCTTATGGCCACAGAAACCCACAAGGCATGGCTATGCATCCAGAAACGGGGGCAATTTGGAGTCATGAACATGGCCCTCGCGGCGGTGATGAAATCAATATTATTAAAGCAGGCGCTAACTACGGTTGGCCAGAAGTAACTCACGGCATTAATTACATTGGTACCAAAATTACTGATGAAACAAGCCGCGAAGGTATGCAACAACCCGATTGGGTGTGGGTGCCCTCTATCGCGCCTTCTGGGATGGAGTTTGTTACAAGTAGCAAATACCCGCAGTGGCAAGGTCATGTGCTTGTTGGCGCTATGAAGTTTGCACACTTAGTATTGGTTGAACTTGATGGTAATAAAGTAACGGGTCACAGCAAGCTATTTGAAGGTGCTGGCCGCGTGCGCAGTATTGCAACCCACCCTAATGGCGATTTATATCTGGGTATTGATGGTATGGGAATTTACCGCATCGTGCCTGATGGTAAAATCTAACGCGTAATACAAGCAATGTGATGAAGCCCTCTAAATTGAGGGCTTTTTGCATTTTTAGGTGGTTTGGGTGTATTACTGCGGCCCTGTACCGCCATCAACTTGACTGCCTAAGCTATTGGCATTGTCTAAACTGTATGGGTATAACTGAATATCGTTAAAGATGTTAGCCCCATTGTCGCGATATTGATCGGTTGCTGACACACCAGTATACACATTTCCTGACGCGCTAAAGTAGCCTGAGCCTTGGTTCCAATGTGGTTTTGCACTGTTTTCAAAGTAATTGTTTTCTACTAATACTTCAGCGCCATTACCTGCACTAATTGCAAAATAAGTAATGTTTTTCCAATAGTTATTAAACATATGAACGCGTGAATTGTAGCCGTCTACTTTAGGGTTGCGCCCTGCCGCTGTATCCCAAAAGTTATGATGTGCCGTTATTTGGGAGTTTTTGAATAAATGCGTATACCAATGCTGGTTAGCACACACTTGCGTATTATAACCATAAAAGCGGTTCCAGCTTAAAGTGACATTTTGGCTATTGCCAATATCAATATAACCGTCACTAATTTTATTAAACGCCATATGATCAATCCAGATGTGGCTACTGTCATCAACAGAAATAGCATCACCGGCTTCAACTAATGCAGGGTTAATATCTTCAAGTAAAATATTACGTATGATGATATTACGATCATTACTGATCACTAAGCTTGTGCCGATGATTTTTGAGTTTTTCCCTAATCCTTCAAGGGTTTTATTTGAGCGAACACGAAGACGAGAGTCATTACGTGTAACGTTAACCGTGTTGTTGGAGCTGCTACCTAATTCACTACAACTTTGGTTACCAACCGGTAAGCGATACCAGGTTTTACCGTAATCGCCCCATGTGCCACAATCGAGTGGACATGCTGCAACAGTTCGGTTTGCCGTATGGCAGTTAATCGTTGTATTGTTAGGAACTTGAATAACCGCAGTTGATATTGAGTTTAATGCGGCTGTTAACGCACTGCAGCTAGTTACAATAGTAGGAGATACATTACCGCCGCCGGTTGTAGTTGCAAGGCCATCATTACCTGGTTGTGCTGCAAAACCAATTAAACCAGCTGTTGTTTGACCGCCACCACTACTGCTACCACAACTACCTGAAACAGGGTTGATATACCAGCGCTGTGAACTGCCACCCGCATCATCATTTTGATACACATTGGCACCGTTTTGCGAACCCGCCACAGTTAATGACTTTTGCGTAAGTTTATTAACAATATTAAAGCCACCCGATGAAGACACCTTCAGCTGCCAGCGCTGATTATCACCTTGCCAATCGTCATACACCACAATATTAGCGCCATTAGACTGTGACGAATTGAGTACATCAAGTACTTGGTTATTATGTTGCGAACGAATAGTCCAGTAACCATCACTGCCTTTAGTGAAAGCAAACTTCTGGTTTGCACCACCCCAATATTGATAGCTAATTACATCCGGTGCGCCACTAGTATCAGACGTATTTACATCTAATGCCAAGCTAGAGCCACGGTTAATTACAGAGTAAATCCCACCTGAGGTGGGCATAGTTGTACAATTTTCTGCCAATGTAGCAAAGCTACAAGTAGATAACAGAAGTAAAAACAAAGTCTTTTGCCGTTGTATCAGTGTTGTCATAACGCTCATTCTTTTGCTCCAATTTATGCCATTCCTTGAATGGTGTTTTGTAAAATGCGAATCCTGCACTTAAGTACAAACGGTTAATAATTATCGTTTGCGCACTTATATTAGGATCATTTATATTACAAATAAAGTTAATTGTTAAATAAAAGTAAATTACCGTCATTGTCGATGTGAGCTTTTTAAAGCTTAAGAGCTAAATTAGTATTGAAATTCGCTAATTTAGGGTGTAAATATAATATATCAGCGACTTATACCGTTTTATTATTGTGTAATAGTATGATAAGTCTTTAGCGAGGTACGACTACACTAAAAACAAATCAAAAAGTCGTTTTTTTACAATTCTTTTTATTTATCCGTCAATAAACTAGCTAGTAGTTATTTATCGATTTGGAACTATTATGAAAAGAGCGAATTACGTTAATATCGAACCCGAGTTAATGACCTACTTGATTGATCAAGAAGTACTGATCAAACAGAAAGTCGAGGCTACCTTTGGAGTGACAATTTGGGAGCTGCTAAAACTAAGAGCATCACAGTTAAACCAATGTGCATATTGTTTAGCCATGCATAGCAAACAAGCACTGGAGTATGGCGAGAGCATTAACCGCATTATTGCCCTCAATGCGTGGCAAGACACGCCACTTTATAACGATAAAGAACGTGCTGCATTAGCGCTTTGCGAGAAGTTGACTTTGTCACAGAACATTGATGATGACTTTTACCAAACACTTTCAGCATTATTTGATCAATCAAGTTTAGTTACCCTCACCGTAGCAATTAATGCTATAAATAGCTGGAATCGTATGGTGAAAATGTTTAAACCGACAGTCGAGTTTAATGAACGATAAACTATTACTTGAGCTTTATAACCCAACGGGCGATATCGCTGATTATGTACAAGCAGTTTGGTTTGCAAGCGCCCAATGTTCAGGGGAGAGCTGGCTCCCCTGCGATGGCGCAATAGGCGTTATATTTTTGCTATCTGGGCGTCTTAATTTAGCTGGAAAACCATTAAATTCCCCTATTTCATGCAAACCATATCAACACAGTCAGCAAAAATAACGTTTACTGCTGACTCCGTTTTTTGTGGGATCCGGTTTAAACCCGCTGGACTTGCCCATTTACAAAAGGTAAATCATTCGCTTGTGGCGCCTGCAACCTTAACAGGTTTAGCACAGGCGCTTGACCAATATGCTAACTTAGATTCGTTTATTGATTTGTTGTCGGCGCACCTCAATGCACCAAAAATACACCATTAGGCTATTGAGCACACACAAAAACTGATCCATAAAATAATCAATCTTACCCCACTAAGTACTGCTTACGAGCACACCCCTAAAGGTAAGCGGCAATTAGAGTGCTACGTTAAAAACACCTGTGGCATCACTGCCAAACACCTAGCACGTATTTACAGAGTCAGGCAAGCCAGACAACTTATAAAAGCAAACCCACAGCTAAGCTTGGCACAACTCGCCCTTGAGTGCGGGTTTTCCGATCAATCTCACCTAAACAATGAGTTCAACGCTATTTTACAAATACCCCCAGCTAAGTATAAAAAGTTAATTCAGCAATAAAAAAGCCTGCAAAATTGCAGGCTTTCTCGTTA
>NZ_JACJFH010000178.1:0-4030 GCF_014164495.1 Pseudoalteromonas sp. SG41-5
GTAAAAATCTAGATCTCCTCAACTTAAATAGCAAGAACATTTAATATATTTACTTTCTGTTATAAACGCGGTGGCAAGCCACTCGCCTACAAGTACATATTAACACCGAGCAGCTTAAAACTTTCCGCTTAGAGCTTACAGCTCAAATCGTAGGCATTAAAAAAGGCCACCTAAGTGACCTTTTTTCTAATAATTAACTTTATAAGTTAATTATTACTCTACGATAGTTGCTACTACACCAGCACCTACAGTACGGCCACCTTCGCGGATTGCGAAACGTAGACCTTCATCCATTGCGATTGGAGAGATTAACTTTACAGTCATCTTAACGTTATCGCCAGGCATTACCATTTCTACGCCATCTGGTAACTGTACGTCACCAGTTACGTCAGTTGTACGGAAGTAGAACTGTGGACGGTAACCTTTGAAGAATGGAGTATGACGACCACCTTCATCTTTAGAAAGTACGTATACTTCTGAAGTGAATGTTGTATGTGGGTTGATTGAACCAGGCTTAGCTAGTACTTGACCACGTTCAACGTCTTCACGTTTAGTACCACGTAGAAGTGCACCAATGTTCTCACCAGCACGACCTTCGTCAAGTAGTTTACGGAACATTTCAACACCAGTACAAGTAGATTTAGTTGTATCGTTGATACCAACAATTTCTACTTCGTCATTGATGCGGATGATACCAGCTTCAACACGACCAGTTACAACAGTACCACGACCTTGGATTGAGAAAACGTCTTCGATAGGCATGATGAATGGCTTATCGATGTCACGCTCTGGCTCTGGGATGTAAGAATCAAGTGCGTCTGCAAGCTCAATGATCTTGTCTTCCCACTCTTTCTCGCCTTCTAACGCTTTAAGCGCAGAACCAGCGATTAGTGGTAAGTCATCACCTGGGAAATCGTACTCAGAAAGAAGTTCACGAACTTCCATTTCTACTAGTTCAAGTAGCTCTTCGTCATCAACCATGTCACATTTGTTCATGAATACGATGATGTAAGGAACGCCAACTTGACGAGAAAGAAGGATGTGCTCACGCGTTTGTGGCATAGGGCCATCAGTCGCAGCAACAACAAGGATAGCGCCGTCCATTTGAGCAGCACCAGTGATCATGTTTTTAACATAATCGGCGTGTCCAGGACAATCTACGTGTGCGTAGTGACGAGTAGGAGTATCGTACTCAACGTGTGAAGTTGAGATTGTGATACCGCGCTCGCGCTCTTCAGGAGCGTTATCGATTGATGCGAAATCTTTAGCAACACCGCCGTATACTTTTGCAAGTACGTTAGTGATTGCTGCAGTTAGGGTAGTTTTACCGTGGTCAACGTGGCCGATTGTACCTACGTTTACATGCGGTTTTACGCGTTCAAACTTTGCTTTTGCCATCTTAAAAAATTCCTATAAAGAAATTAAAGGTTCAGTCCACTGTGGACCAAACCGAGCTAAAAATTACTTAACAGCGCGAGCTGTAATTATTGTGTCCGCAACATGTTTCGAGGCTTCAGCGTACTTCAAAAACTCCATAGAGTATGAGGCACGGCCTTGTGTTGCAGATCGTAGATCAGTAGCATAACCAAACATTTCAGAAAGCGGAACCTGGGCGTTAATTAATTTAAGTCCACCTAGCGCATCTTCCATGCCTTCGATCATACCGCGGCGACGGTTTAAGTCACCAACTACATCACCCATGTTTGCTTCAGGAGTGAGTACTTCAACCTTCATCATTGGCTCTAATAGTACAGGGTCTGCTTGTAGCGCACCTTGTTTCATTGCCAGTGAACCCGCTATTTTAAATGCCATTTCATTCGAATCTACATCATGGAATGAACCATCATATAAAGTCGCTTTCACACCAAGTAATGGGTAGCCTGCCAGCACACCTTGAGACATTTGCTCTTGGATGCCTTTATCTACCGCAGGGATGTATTCTTTTGGAACTGAGCCACCTACGGTTTCGTTAACGCACTCGTAAATTGGGGCTTCATCATCCGAAATATCCATCGGTTCAAGTTTAAGCCAGACATGACCATATTGACCACGTCCACCTGATTGACGTATGAATTTACCTTCAACTTTAACAGTTGAACGAATAGCTTCACGGTAAGAAACCTGCGGCTTACCAACGTTACATTCAACACTGAATTCACGTTTCATACGGTCGACAATGATATCAAGGTGAAGTTCACCCATACCAGAAATAATAGTCTGGCCTGATTCTTCGTCAGTTTGTACGCGAAAAGACGGATCTTCTGCCGCTAGTTTACCTAGCGCGATACCCATCTTATCTTGGTCAGCGATTGTGCGAGGCTCAACCGCAACAGAGATAACTGGTTCAGGGAATTCCATACGCTCAAGCGTAATAATAGAATTCGGATCACACAGTGTTTCACCTGTTGTTACGTCTTTGAGACCAATAGCCGCCGCAATATCACCTGCGTAGACTTCTTTGATCTCTTCACGTGAGTTTGAATGCATCTGAACGATACGGCCAAGACGCTCACGCTTACATTTTACTGGGTTGTATACCGCGTCACCCTGTTTAACAGTACCAGAGTAAACACGGAAGAAAGTTAAAGTACCAACGAACGGGTCTGTTGCAATTTTAAAAGCAAGTGCAGCAAACGGTGCGTTGTCATTAGCTGGACGTTCTTCCTCAGTACCATCTTCAAGGATACCTTGAATTTGTTTCACTTGTGTTGGTGCAGGCATATATTCAATAACGCCATCAAGCACAGCTTGAACGCCTTTATTTTTAAATGCACTACCACATGTAACTGGGACGATTTCGTTAGCCAATGTACGCTGACGCAAAGCATTTTTAATTTCTGCTTCGCTCAGGTCTTCACCTTCCAAATACTTATCCATTAGTTCTTCAGATGCTTCAGCAGCGCTTTCAACTAAGTTCGAGCGCCATTCTTCAGCTAAATCTTGAAGTTCTGCCGGTATTGCCTCATAGGTGAAAGTCATTCCCTGGTCTTCATCATTCCAGTTAATCATTTTCATTTTTATGAGGTCAATAACACCTTTAAAGTCGTCTTCAGCGCCTACTGGTAGCTGAATTGGAACAGGCGTTGCTCCAAGACGAGATTTCACCTGGCCAACAACCGTTAAGAAGTCAGCGCCAGTGCGATCCATTTTATTTACGAAGATCATTCTCGGAACTTCGTATTTGTTCGCTTGACGCCAAACTGTCTCAGTTTGCGGCTGTACACCAGATGAAGCACAAAGCACAACTACCGCACCATCAAGTACACGTAAAGAACGTTCTACTTCAATAGTGAAATCCACGTGCCCTGGAGTATCAATGATATTGATACGATGAGCGTCAAATTGCGCGTCCATCCCTTTCCAGAAACACGTTGTTGCAGCAGAAGTGATTGTGATACCACGCTCTTGTTCCTGCTCCATCCAGTCCATAGTTGCGGCGCCATCATGTACTTCACCGATCTTATGAGAAAGACCTGTGTAGAACAGAACACGTTCTGTTGTGGTGGTTTTGCCTGCATCTACGTGAGCAACAATACCGATATTGCGATAGCGCTCAAGTGGAGTTGTACGTGCCATAAAATCCTCTTAAAGGTTAAGGACAGATTACCAACGGTAATGTGCGAATGCTTTATTCGCTTCAGCCATACGGTGAACGTCTTCACGTTTCTTAACCGCAGTGCCTTTGTTGTCAGCAGCGTCAACAAGTTCTTGAGCTAAACGTAAGCCCATAGATTTCTCGCCACGCTTACGTGCAGCGTCTACTAACCAACGCATACCTAATGCGTTGCGACGTACTGGACGTACTTCTACTGGTACTTGATACGTTGAACCACCAACACGGCGAGATTTAACCTCAACCTGTGGACGGATGTTTTCAAGTGCAGTTTCAAAGATTTCAAGGTGCGATTTGCCTGATTTCTCAGCAGCCACATCTAGCGCACCGTAAACGATTTTTTCAGCAGTAGATTTCTTGCCGTCTAACATTACGATGTTAACGAATTTTGCAAGAAGTTCCGATCCGAACTTAGGA
>NZ_JACJFH010000179.1:0-3998 GCF_014164495.1 Pseudoalteromonas sp. SG41-5
GGTGAATAATAGTCTGGGTTTTGCTGGTTATAATTTTAACCTAACCGCTGGCGAAGGTGGAACAGTCGTGACCGTTGATAATGGCACAGCGCTTAAATCGGCTTTAGCACAAGCAAAATCATCAGGTGTTCCAGTGACTATTTATGTCGACGGTGTCATTACTGATGCAAACAGTGGCGGCGATAATTCTTCTATCGAAATTAAAGATATGGATAATATCTCAATCATTGGTGTGGCAGATCGTGGTGAGCTAAGTGGTATCGGCATTGCTATTCGTCGTGCTAATAACATCATTATCCAAAACTTAAAAATCCATGAAGTACTTACCGGCGGTAAAGATGGTATTTCGATTGAAGGTGATGAAAATAAACCTACCGCGAATATCTGGATTGATCATAACGAACTCTATTCATCGTTAAATGTTGATCAAGATTATTATGATGGTTTAATCGATTCTAAATCGGGTGCTGAAAACATTACCATTTCATATAACTATATTCACGATAGCTGGAAAACGTCACTCCATGGTCACAGTGATGATGACTCGAGCAGCAACAAGAATCGTCATATTACCTTTCACCATAACCGCTTTGAAAACATCATATCGCGTGTTCCGTTGTTTAGATTTGGTCTAGGCCATATATTCAACAACTATTATAACAATATCACCTCTAGCGCGATTAACTCACGAATGGGCGCAGAGCTACATATTGAGAATAACTACTTTGAGCATACTAAAAATCCTGTGGTCTCTTTTTACTCAAAAGTAATTGGTTATTGGAATACCTCTGGTAACTACCTAGGTGAAGGCGTTACTTGGGGTGATGTGGCTGACGGCGATGTGGCAGCAGAGGTTACTGCTACAGGTATGACACCCACCAGCTCATACCAAGCACCTTACGAGTATAAGTTAACTCCAGTAATGGACGTTAAAGCGCATGTTATTGCCCATGCCGGTATTGGTAAAATAGATCAAAGCGATTTAGACATCCCAGACATTGCAGCGCCAAGTGAGCCACCTGTGCAACAGCCGCTTGGTTTACCATTTACTGAAAATTTTGCCGCAGCAAATGCTGACGAATTTTTTAGTAATAGCTACCGCGACCTATCAGGTTTAGCGGGTACGGGGACCCCGCTGTTTCATCGTGTCACTGGCACAATCGATGTATCCGCTGGGCAACTAACCATGACAGGTGCACGTATTAGCATTGCCAATACCACCCCTGCGGTGAATACCACCTCAGCGGATGCAAGCACAACGGGTCTACTTGATTTAAGTAACAACTATCAAGTGAGCTTTAAAGTCGCGGCTGTAGCAGGTAACACCGCAAAAAGCTTCCAAATATATGTAGATAACAATACCTCAGGTAGCGCTAATTCGATCCATGGCGGCTCTTCAAAGTTTTATTCAGTAAAACTTGAAGAGCTCGTCCCTGGTCAAACGTACACCGTCGATGGGTTGGTAGCCACAGCAACCTCATTCATCACTCTCAGAACGGAAAGTGAAGCAACTATCACATTGGATGAGATAACCATTCAGTAGTTGTAATGAGAGCAGCCAAGCGCTGCTTTAAGACAATTTGATAGTTACCAATACCCTTGCCCCGCACAGCAAGGGTATTTTTTTATCCATATCATTCCTTTCTCTTTGCGCAACAAAATCTTCAAGTTAATAATTCACAAAGAGATTAACAGGCGCTGCGGTTAAAGAGCTAGCCTCCATTAAAAATGGGGGGATTACCCTAGGGCATGAAGTTAACGTTATTAAATTGAGTTAGTAATTTTTCAAGTACGACTGCATAGATGCAGGAGGTAGAGCAATGCAGGAGTAATTGCCAAGAACACCCTATCAATATTTCTGCCTTGGTATCACTGTATTTATCTGTCGCTATAAATGGTCAGTAACTTAATACAATTGATATCAGCCGGGGCTTACAGCGCACAAAATGTTCCAGATATTAAAAACGAGCGCTATGCATTTTATCCTTTAGGCAGCATATCGGCCGTTTCGTTTAACAGCGATATTTCATGCTATTTTATCAAAGGTGCTCCTCAAATTTAATTAACTCATTAATTAAATCAAAAAAGTATATTGGATTACGGATAGAAGTAAGCGCCCTACTGTCAGTTAGGCGCTTTATATGTCTGTAACAAAAAGGTTATTATGGGGGGGTAATCGGTACTATTTAGCGCATCTGTTAGTAGATTCACGCTTCACTAAATAAGGAGTGACTACGTCATCTAATTTAATTTTTTCACTTTGTGTCGATTGGCTTTTATTAATGAGTTTTTGCACCGCTAAACATGCCATATTTTGTACCGGTCTTCGAATAGTCGTTAGCGATGGAATGATCCGTGAAGCCAAAATATTATCATCAAAACCTGCTACTGATAGCTGTTCTGGTACTTTGATATTTAAATTACTGGCAACCCGTAATACCCCAGCCGCCATTTCGTCGTTGTTAGCAACAATGGCCGTTGGTCTTGGTTCAGTGCTTAACAATGTCATAGCGCACTCAATACCACTTTCGTAACTATTTTTGCCTTCAATAATACGATTTCCTGGCAGTTGCACATTACATTGTTGCAGTTCAGCTAAAAATCCAGCTAAGCGTTCGATTGAAGAACGATAAACTTGCGGTCCAGAAATAAAACCAATGTCTTTATGACCAAGTTCAACCAAGTAGCTGGCCATTTCTTTCATTGCTGCGCGTTCGTCTGAGACCACAATATTATCAGCATCATCTAAATCTACCGATGCTAAGCGCACATAAGGACAACCTGCTTCACGAATTGCTGCAGCCAACTCTTTGTTTTCAGATACTGGCGGTAAAATAATCACGCCATCAAGCTTAGAGCGAGAGATAAATGACAGGCAATCGTCAATAAATTCAGCACTTTTAGAGTAACTAGGATGAACAACCAATTCATAGCCAAGTTCAGAGCAGACGCTTAATGCACCTCGTTGCACCTGATCAATATACAATGCATCGGGGTTATCATAAATTAAACCTAATAAGTAAGAACGACTTGATGCCAGCCCCCGAGCTTGTTTGTCAGGAGAAAAACCAACTTCGCTGATAATTTTAAGCACTCGCTCTCGCGTCGCTTCACCCACAGCGGGAGAGCGGTTGATCACACGTGAAACTGTGCGCTTTGAAACACCACACAGCTTAGCTACATCATTAATCGTTACTGACATAAAAGTTCCTATTTAGGATGATTGCAAAGTTTAACACTAACCGTAGATCCATAGAAGTAGTTAGTCAGCTCTTGTTATACATTGACTACTTTGATTTAAAAGAAAAATGGAGCTGTTGAGCTCCATCACAGATTTGTTTGATTAAGTTGGCCTAAACGCTGGCAAATAAATTATCCCAAGTTCAGGTTAGTTACTCGATTAAACCAAATAAACGCGGTAACGTTTCACTGATCTCCGGTACATATGTAACCAACATCAATACCAGAAACATCACAGCATACAGCGGCATCATTGGCTTAATTATTTTATGTAACGATGTTTTCGCCACCGCACAACTGACAAACAGTACACTCCCAACTGGCGGAGACACCAAGCCAATTGATAAGTTTAATACAATCATAATCCCAAATTGAATCGGCGACATACCAAATTGCTCAGCTACCGGTAAAAAGATCGGTGTAAAAATCAATACCGCAGGCGTCATATCAATAAACGCGCCAACCAAAATTAAAATCAGATTGATTAACAACAAGATTAAAATCGGATTATCACTGAGTGTTAAAAAGAACTCACTGACCAGCTGTGGAATATGTGTGTATGACAATAACCACGACATGCCCGAAGACGCGGCAATGATCAGCATTACAATAGCCGTTGTTTCACAAGCTTTTAGTAATATAGCAGGCATTTCAGCTATATTGATTTCTTTGTAGATAAATACCGACAGTATTAAAGCATAAATAACGGCAATAGCGCCGGCTTCAGTTGCGGTAAATACACCGCCAATAATGCCGCC